>WFQZ01000233.1 GCA_015486785.1 Thermoflexales bacterium | reverse complement strand
GTAAAATAGAGGTAGCTGCTCACCGCAAGAGACGCAGAGATCACGGAGAAAAGCTAAAGGTGACTTCTCTGCGCTATTTGCGCTTCGGCAACACGATGCTTATGCGGAGCAGTTGCATCCAAAATCATCGTCATTGAAAATTTAACCGGAAGGTGTGTTTGAATGAGTGTATACGCAGCCCCATTGCCAACTGTGGAGATCGCCGGCACCGGAAAGTCCTATCGGGAACAACTTATCACCCTGCTTTCCCAAAATTTGGACTTTCACGGGCAAGATAGCGGGTATGCGTCCCACAACTTTCATTCCTTTCCCGCTAAATTCCCGCCCCAGTTGCCACGCAAGTTCATCGAGGCTCTGACCGTTCCGGGGGATATGGTGCTCGATCCGATGGTGGGATCGGGGACTACGGTGCTGGAAGCCTATTTGGCCGGCCGGCGCGGCGTGGGAGTGGACATTGACCCGCTCGCGCTGCGGCTTTCCAGGTCCAAAGTCACGCCCCTCGAAGCGAGGCGGGTGGCTCAGATCGGCGACGAAATTTTGAAACAAGCCGCGTCCGCAATCAGGGAGCGGCGCGATGAACTGGAGCAGACCTTGGCGGCCCGCTGGAGTCCTAAGACTCAGGAGTTCGTGGATTACTGGTTTACGCACGAAACGCAAATAGAGTTGTTAGCCCTGATCACGCAAATCGAGCAACTGGCAGATGTGCAATTGCGGACATTCTTTGAGCTGGCATTTTCAGCCATCATCATTACCAAGTCCGGCGGAATTTCGATGGCGTTTGATCTAGGACACACAAGGCCACATCGGGCGAAGGTAGTGATTGACAGAAGCGGCAAAGTTGTGTTGGGAGAAGACCTGATCGGCCACCCCACCCAACGGATCAAGTTCTTGACCAAGAAACTGCGTTCGCCGCTCAAGGAGTTCGCCAAACGAGTGCAGCAGAACCTGAAAGGGATGCTGGAACCGGAGAGAGCACAGCCATACTTGGCGGGCTGGCTAGGCCCAGAGCCGTCCCGCCTGGAACCACACATCATCCTGGGAAACGCGCAACACCTTCCATTGAACGATGCCTCGGTAGACCTGATCGTCACCTCGCCGCCCTACGCCTCCAACGCCATTGACTATATGCGGGCGCACAAGTTCTCTCTCGTCTGGATGGGTTATCCCATTGACGACCTCGGCCAAAGACGAAAGGAATACATCGGCGGTGAGGCGGTAAGCGGGTTTGCTTTCGAGACGTTGCCGGCCAGAGTTAGCTGGGTAGTCACCGATATTGCCGACCGAGATAAGAAAAAAGGGCGAGTGCTGCACCGGTACTATTCGGAAATGACGCGGACTTTGCGCGAGATGTTCAGGGTATTGAGACCGGGCAAAGCGGCGATAGTTGTGGTGGGGAGTTCTGTTATGAGAGGCCGAGATACCGAAACGCCGGCCTGCTTGGCCGAGATCGGACGGAAGCTCGGCTTTCAAGTTCCAAAAATCGGAGTACGGACATTGGATCGCAACCGCCGGATGATGCCAACCGGCACCAAGCCCGATCTGGGGTCACAGATTCAGCAGCGGATGCACAAGGAATATGTCATTGGCTTCTACAAACCCGAACCCTGAAAGCCTCTTTCCGGAGAGAGATTAATGAACATTGCCCAGTTACGCCAAGAGTATCATCAGCACATTTGCAAAGAAATCATCAGGTTGCAAAGGGACAAAGATACGTACTACCCCAATTTCGCGGACCGGGGCAGCAAAGCCAGCAGAGCGATAGCCTTGGGCATACTCAGGCGACTGAGATGCTCCCCAACCTATGAGAAGATTTCGGGTCAGACTGCGGGGCGGCTTTTTGAGAGAGCCACCAAAGACTTCCTTGAGCAAGCATTCTTACAGCTACATCACCTACGGCCGGGGAATTGGTATTACTCCACGCAGTCCCCGATTTCTGATTTTGACCAGTATGAACATCTGGCCAATCTGGAGAAGATAGTCAAACAAGATAGCGAGTTAGCTACCGCATTGGGCAAGGACTACATTATCACGCCGGATATTGTCATCGGCAGACGGCCCATTTCGGATGAAGAGATCAACCAAGGCGGAGAGATCATCGCAGCGGAGGATGCGCTCGCCAGTTTCACGCCCCTCCGGCAAGCAAATTTCGAGCACCCGCGCCCCATTTTGCATGCCAGCATCTCTTGCAAGTGGACGCTCAGAAGCGACCGGGGACAAAATGCCCGCACAGAAGCTCTAAACTTGATCCGCAATCGGAAAGGACATCTGCCGCATATAGCTGCGGTCACGGCTGAACCTTTGCCTACGCGCCTCGCATCTCTCGCTCTGGGCACCGGCGATTTGGATTGCGTGTATCATTTCGCCTTGCCTGAGATGCAAGAAGCCATCGCCGAGATCGGGAACGAAGATCAACTGGAGATGCTGATGATGCTAATCGAGGGCCGCCGCCTGCGGGACATCAGCGATCTGCCCTTCGACCTAGCCACGTAAGTCAGCGGAGGCCCAGCCCAGGCTGAAATCGGCTCAATAATCATAATGAAGACAGCTCGGTATGATTGACCGAGCTGTCTCTTATGGCTTAAGAGGCATTGTGGAGGGAGACCAAAACCGAGAACTCAGTTTTGCAACTTCAGGAGAGTAGCGTCATAGAGTTGCCGGATGGCTTTTTCCTCCAGTCCATCGAAGAGGAGTAAGCTGAGTCTGTTGCCCTTCCGGAGGACGAGCCAGTAAACAGCTCCTTCCTTACCCTCTTGGCGGAATGTATGGCCTACAGAAGCCGCGTCAGGGAGCGACGTCGCCGACCAATGGGCGAAGAGAGTCCCGACAGCCTCCTCAGCGGCTTTCGCGGTCTCTTCATTAGGATAGAGATAGGTGTACTCGCTGAGGGTTGTGGCTGTTTTGGGTTGAGCTGTAACAAACTCGTCATAGCCACGATAGGCGGTCAAGGACTGTACTACGGCGGGTGAGAGATGCAAGGATGCCAGGACGGCAGGCGACAGCGGATGCGAGATATCATCCTTCTCCATATCAGCAGCGTTGATAAAGTGATCGGCTACGATGTGGCTCCCGGCTGGCACCGCACGCTCGGTCAGAGTGCCTCTCGGTGCAGCGTGGGCAAAGGTTATGACGGAGAGCAACATCAGAGCCATCAAGACCATAGCTCCTCGTGTCCATGTGTTCTTCATCGTAAGTGTACCTCCTTAGTTTTTTACCAGCCCATCATATAGGCATGATGGGAGTCTGTCATCCATCAGAATGGGTGAATAACCATTCATTGTGTAATATGTTGACCCCCCTCCATTCAAATTATATGATTTTTCGGGAAAACGCCAATGACGATAATGCCAATTGAGGGCCGCCGCCGGCGGGGTATCAGCGATCTGCCCTTCGACCTAGCCACGTAAGTCAAAGGTACGCTGCACCTCTACTCCACTTTGAAGCTGGAGCCAATCTGGCGGAGTGTTTCGCGCACTTTGTCCTCGATTTCCGCCTCGGTCATTTCGCCATCCGTCACTTGCACGGTAAACTCCATCCGCCGAAAGCGGCTTTGCAGCAGGTTGAGCAGTCCCTGCAGGTCGGACACTTTCCCAAAGGGTAGGTCAAACTTCAGGGTCATCGCGCGCCGCGTCGGTTGATGGAAGCCCGACAGAGAGATGTGGGCCGCGGGGGCCGCAGCAAGGCTCTCTGCGACTGCTCCCGATGCGGGCGCGGTCACGGGGGTGGCCGGTTCTGCTTGCACGGCGTCTCGCTGTTGCCGGCACAACTCAGCACGGATCAAGGCTTCGTGCCCTTGCAGACTAACTTGAGGCTCCTCTTTAAAGTAGATGCACGTAGGGCCGGCATCGTCCACCTCGCCCAGGCCAAACAGACCTTGACGCACGCCCTGCTTGATGCCGTCTATCCACACTTGCCGGCTGACGGCTAACACCTCGCCGGGAGTGCACGAGCCGCTTTCGGCCAGTTGCTGAGTGAGCACATAGTCGTCGTGGGCAAGATAGCGCTCTTTAATCGCCAGCGGAGCCATCTTTTCCACCAAGTAACTCAGGCCGCGCAGCCGCTCGTAAGCCAGTTTGTTCAGGTCACGATCCGTGCCGTAGGCAGGCATCCCTAGGTCTATTTGCTGGATGCCTTGCTGGGTGCCTTGCTGGGTGTATCGGTAGAGTTGGCGGTAGAGATTGCCGATCTGCTCCCGCCGCTCACCGTCGGTCTGTTTGATGTAGTGCTCCACTTCCTTGCGCTGTTTAGCGGTCAGCGCCAAGGTGTCGGATTCCCGCAGCGAGACGAATGCCATGTAACGGCGCAAGTATGATTCAAAGCGAGGCCGCGCCGAATCTTGAGCGGTCAGGAAAAAGAGGGTGTTGCGATGTACGCGCGGGGTCTGGCCTTTGAGGGTGACGAATGAACGGATGCGCTCTTCGTCGGCCTGACGCAGGATGATCAGCTTGGGCGATTCATCGTCGGGGACGTCCGCGCTCCGCTCCGGCCAGAAGTATACTTTGAGCGGTTGCGCCTTGACGCTGCGGCGCAGAAGTTGCTCTTCTCGCTCCCGCAGCTCTTCGCGGCTGATGTTTTCCATGCGCACGGTCAAGGCACGGTTCAGGTTGGCGGTGGTGGAAAAATAGTAGCGTCCGTTATGTTCGTGGAGGAAGAAAAGGAAACGGCTGTTCAGTTTCTGGAATACTTCAACGATCACGCTGGCCGGGACGTTGTTCAGTAGGTTTTGCCGCTTGATTTCCTTGACCGTCGCCCCGGATTCCCCGCCGCCGCCCAGGAAAGAGTACATAAAGATCGTGGTGGCGATGCGTTCGCCGAGCGGCAATCCACGGTAGGTTTTGCCGATCTCGCGGTTGACTTTACGCGCCCCGGCATCTGCACCGGTGATGTCGGAGGCTAGAATGCTATCGTAGGCACGGTCAATGTGTTTGAGCAGTTCACGGCGGATGTCGCTATTGGTCAAGTCAAAATCCGCCAAGCTGATGAAGGACTGCTGTGAGGTGCGCAGGGAACTCACGACTAACGCCAGCAGACGCAACGCGCCGCGCGTGCGCTGGAAGGAGGGGAAACTGCCCCACCGATGGTAGAGCACGTCAATCACTTCGGGCAGGAAGGGATAGGTCTGCTTGAAGCGGCGGCGATAGGATTCGCTTTCCTCGCCCTGCTCCAGGAGCGATTCGTGGAGGGCTTGCTTCATAAAGGCGTCAATGACTGTGTCGGCGGCTTGTGAATCCACCGGGTAAAAT
>WFQZ01000232.1 GCA_015486785.1 Thermoflexales bacterium | reverse complement strand
GGGTTGGATTGGCGCGACCATGTGTACCAGGACCCACGCTTTATGCGCCCCGCAGAAGTGGACTTGCTGATCTCCGATCCCAGTAAAGCCAAGCGGGTCTTGGGCTGGGAGCGGCAGGTGAGTTTTGAGCAGTTGATTCAAATGATGGTGGATGCCGATGTGGAGTTGGTCAAGAAAGAGTACAACCTTTAATCCCGACCGGGAAATCATCAATCTGAGGAGGGTATATGAGTGACATACATTTTGGTACGGACGGATGGCGGGCACGCATTGCAGAGGCCTACACTTTTGACAATGTGCGCCGCGTGACGCAAGGATTTGCGGATTATCTGAAGGCTCACGATCTGGCCGATAAAGGCGTGGTAGTGGGCTACGATCAGCGGTTTAGCAGCGACTTGTTCGCGGAAGCGGCCTCGGAAGTGATGGCCGCCAACGGCATCTCCGTGTGGCTGACTGCGCACAACACGCCCACGCCGGTGATCAGCTACAGCGCGGTGGAGCGGGAGGCGGGCGGCGCGATCAACATCACCGCCAGCCACAATCCGCCCGCCGACAACGGTTACAAGGTGCGCGACCCCCACGGCGGCGCGATCCCGCCGGAGGGCTTGCACGAGATCGAAGACCGCATCCCGGAGACGGTGGAGACGGTCAAGCGCATGCCCTTGGCCGATGCGGAATCCAAAGGGTTGGTGCGCCGCTGGGACCCGAATCCGGCCTACATCGCGCACATCAGCAAGCTGGTGGACTTGGAAAAGCTGCGGAACGCGGGCTTGAAGATCCTGGTGGAGCCGATGTGGGGGAACGGCGCGGGCTGGATTCCCACCCTGTTGAGCGGGGGCAACAACACCATTTGGGAGATTCACGGGGGACGAAATCCCATCTTCCCCGAGATGAAGCGACCAGAGCCGATCCGCCCTAACATTGATGTGGCCCTCAAACGCACCACAGAGCTGGGCGCGGACGTGCTGTTGATTTTCGACGGTGACGCCGACCGTATGGGCATCGGCGATGAGCACGGCGTGTACATTGATCAGCTACGGGCCTACGCTCTGCTGGCCTACTACCTGTTGGAAGTGCGCGGTCAGCGTGGCGCAATTGTCAAGACCATTTCAACCACCACGATGCTCAACAAACTGGGGCAAATGTACAATGTGCCGGTGTACGAAACCGGCGTGGGATTCAAGTACGTCGCTCCCAAGGTTTTGGAGACCAACGCCCTGATCGGCGGAGAGGAGAGCGGCGGTTACGCCTTCCGGGGCAACGTGCCGGAACGTGACGGCATTTTGGGGAATCTCTACTTCCTGGATTTCATGGTGCAGACCGGCAAGACGCCCGCGCAACTGGTGGAAATGCTCTTCGAGAAGCTGGGGCAGGCCTACTACTACAGCCGCGTGGACACGCGCTTCCCCTCGGAAAAGCGTCCGCAGGCCAAGGCGCGGCTTGACGCGGCCCGACCCACGACCCTGGCCGGTGTTCCCGTGACCGGCATCGTGACGATTGACGGCTACAAGTACGAGTTGGGCGATACCGGCTTCCTGCTGATCCGCTTCTCCGGCACCGAGCCGATCATCCGCGTGTACTGTGAACTGACCGACCAATCCCTGGTCCAGCCGATGCTGGACGCCGGATTGGAATTAGCCGGATTGAAATAACTCCTCCGGCGTGAGTGGGGCGGCCCGTCAACTGGGTCGCCCCGCGATTAATTCTCGCTGCTTTCCGCTGCCTTGCGCATCGCCAAAAACGCTTCTTTCAGGGCGTAGCTAACTGCACTGTCCGGCTCGGCCAACACCAGCCTTTGATAGGCTTCCAGGAAGTGCATTCGCACACGGTAAAATAGGTGCAGGAAGTGGCGCAAGAAGCCCAAGCAGTCAAGCACAGCAATTTCTATCCCGATCTTCTCGTACATCTCGGCGGCATACTCTAAAATTTCCCGCTCCACCGGCTCCGTGGTAATGAAAATGTAGTTATCAATGCGAGTGTGGTAGTGCGCGATTTTGCTCACCGCAATATCAATGTCGCCTTTGGCGATCTGTCTGGTTTTCACCTCGTAGCCGGTTACGACCTGATCATCTCCGACCAGCGTGATTTGCAGATCGCCCAGAGCCCCGGTCTGTTTATCCGCCGCCGTATGGCTTTCCAACGGCAGGACTCGCTCGCCCAGGTGATCTCGGGCTGCTTGATAGATAGCTGCGATTACCAGCACCGGCAAGCGGCTGGTTCGCTTTAGTTTCAGATGTTGCTCAATCAAAGTTACAATGCCCTCTGCCGAAAGCATGGTTTCCCCTCGTGAGGCGTTTAATGCCGCCAGCAGTGAGCGCATCCTGGCCCGGTTCTCGTCCCTGATGATCAGCAGCCAGCGTATTGTTTCGGCCAGTAAATCCTCCGGGGATAGTTTGCCGGTGTGGACGGCGTTGAGGAGTTGCAACGTGGCCGTGTACACAACAGGAGGCCGTCCTACCAGGTTGACTTCCGGCGTTAAAACAATGTTGCGGTTTCTGAATGCCGGAGTCAGGAACGCGGTGGTCATATTGCACGGTAATTCATGCTGTATCACAAAGTCCAGGATGTAGTGTTCGTCGTAGCTGCGCCCTGAGTAAGCATCCGCGTCTCCAATCTCGGTATACGGCTTGCGGATGTCCACACTGGGGCGGTGGGCTTTGGCCAGGGCGCAAGCCAGCACGAATCTAGTACAAGCGCGGTTTTGAGTGTTGCGCGTGATAAGTTCGATTTGCTCACGTATCTCCGGTTCTGCGATCAAAGAGTTTGTGCCACTTTCAGCGGCTCGCTGAAAAGCTAGGCGAAGGATGTTTGTAGGGTCATTTGCCATTGGAGTCTTTCCTCTGTGCGCATAGCATAGTTTACCCATAGAACTTCCACACGTTCTGTTTTGACTGAGTGAATCTTTTTGGCGGGGGCTTCAATAGCAGTCCAGTCACTGTAGATTTCGTCCAATAGATCGCAGTGATAACCGGACAAGGCTACTTTACCCTTAACATTTCTCAAAACTGTGGCCAGTTCTATGTGTTCCTCATCGGTCATCTCGTACCGATAGGCGTTTTTATCACCCCTTGAGCTATGCGGGTAGGGGGGATCGCAGTAGAACAACGTCTCTTCGCTATCATAACGCTTGATCACGTTGATAGCATGGTCGTTCTCAATCTGAACCCGCAAGAGCCTCTGGGCGATCTCCGGTAGAGCCTCCACGCTGCCCAGCCAGCGAGAGACGGCCCCGGCCATTCCGGCGCGGCTGGTCAAGCGGCAATGTGCCCAGCGTCCACTGCTGGCCGTCTGGGCGAGGCCGGTTCTTACCTGTCTTGCCCGCACGTAGAATCGGCGTGCGCGTTCCAGATCCGAAAGTCCTTCCGTTGGTTTAGATAGGGCAAGCTCGAATTCCTCACGAGAGAAGGGGGTCAGGGCTATCGCTTCGATCAAAGCATCTTTCTGTTCCCGCAGCACACGGAAGAAGTTCACCACTTCTCCGTCCAAGTCGTTGTAAGTTTCTACGGGAGAAGGGTCTCTGTTGAGCAAAACCGCCGCCGAGCCACCGAAAGGCTCGCAGTAGTGGGTGGCCTTGGGTAGGAGCGGTAAGAGCCAATCTAGGTGGCTGAATTTTCCACCATACCAACCGAAGGCTATGAGTTTTCGCTTTCTCATTAGTTCCCCTTTGGGATCACGGGTTCTCTATAAAAGCAGGGGGCGAGTTGTGTCTCGCCCCCTGGAGGTGAAGGCTCGCCGGTGGTTGGCGAGGTGTGTTTGATTCTTACTTCAAAATGATGCGGGCATCCACGATGTTGACGCCTGCCCCTTCCTCGTAGACGATGACCGGGTTGGCGTCCGACTCGGCGATCACGTCGCCCAGGTCCACGACCATTTGGGCGTAGCGGCTGAGCACCTCGGCGAGCTTCTCACGGTCACGTGGGGCCTCGCCTCGCGCTCCGGCGAGGATCGGCGCACCTTTGATCTCGGAGAGCATCTTGTACGCTTGCGCCGGGCTGATCGGGGCCACGCGGAAGGTCACGTCCTTGAGGATCTCCACGAAGATGCCGCCCAGGCCGAACATCACCGAGGGGCCAAACGTGGGATCGTTGACTGAACCGAGAATCACTTCTGTGCCCCACGGGGCCATCTCTTGGATGACGATGCCGTGGATGTCGGCATCGGCTTTGTAGGCCTTGGCGTTCTTCAGGATTTCTTGGTAGGCCGCGCGGACTTCTTCGGCGGTCTTGATGTTGACTTTCACGCCGCCGGCATCCGACTTGTGCAGGATGTCCGGTGAGGCGATCTTCAGCACGACCGGGTAGCCGATGGTTTCGGCCAGGGCGACGGCTTCGTCCTCGGAGGTCGCCAGGCGCGTATCGGCGACCGGCAGGCCGTAGGCCCGGAAGATGTCCTTGGATTCAACCTCGGTCATGTTGCGGTTTTCGGCGCGGACTTTTTCGATGATCTTGCGGGCGGCGGCTTCATCCACATCTGTGTATCGCTCATACGCGGTGGTCGCTTGAGCGCGGCTTTCGGCGTACTCGTGGAGTGCGCCCATCGCGTTCACCGCGAGGTCGGGCGCGTTGTAGGCCGGAATCCCGTTTTCCACCAACCAGCGCATCGCGGCGTCGCACTTTTCCCCGCCGACGAAGGAGACGGTAATCGGCTTGTCCTTGATCCCCGTGGAATCCACGGCGGCTTTGATCCCCTGGGCGATGTCCATCGGGTCGGTCATAGCTGTTTCGCAGTAGAGCACCACCAGGCCGTTGACCCAAGGATGGGCGAAGGCGTATTTCACGGATGGCTCGTACCATTCGCGCCCGGCCATACCGGTGAGGTCCGCCGGGTTCTTGGCGGAGCCGAACTCCGGCATGTATTTCTTCAACTCGGTCTGCACGTCGTCCGGCGCAAAGCGCAGCGGAATCCCGTACCGCTCGGCGGCATCGGTCGCCAACACGCCCACGCCGCCGCCGTTGGTGATCACCATCACGTTTTCGCCGTGCATCGGGGGTTGCAGGGAGAGGGCCAGCGTGCGGTCAAAGAGGTTGTTCAAGTTGGCGGCGCGAACTACGCCCGCTTGCTCGAACGCGGCCTCGTAAATCTTCCCTGAACCGGCCAGCGAACCGGTGTGGGAAGCCGCCGCCGCCGCTCCGTGGGCCGAAACGCCGGACTTCAGGGCGATGATGGGCTTGCCGGCCTCTTTCGCCGCGCGGATGAAGTTGCGCCCATCTTGCAGCCCTTCAATGTAGAGCGAGATGCAGAAGGTGTTTTCGTCATTGTCCAGCCAGTCCACCATATCGCCGAAATTGACATCGGACATGTTGCCGATGGAGATCATCTTGTCAAAGCCTACGCCACGGGTGTAGCTGGAAGCGTCCATCGCGATGAGCAACGCGCCGCTCTGCGAAACGAGCGCGGCTTTGCCGGGGAAGGGGAGGAACGGGGCGAACGAAGCATTGTTGTTGTCGGAGTTGGAAAGAATCCCCACGATGTTCGGGCCTAACACGCGCATCCCGTAACGGTGCGCGGTCTCCACCATCTGGGATTCCAGCTCGTGCTTCCCCACCTCGCCGAAGCCGGAGGCGATCACGATCAGCCCCTTAACGCCTTTCTTGCCGCATTCCTCGGTCACCCGCAACGCGAAGCGTGCCGGTACGACGATCACGGCAGCGTCAACTTCGCCGGGGACATCCAGCACGGACTTGTAGGTTTTTAGTCCGAGGATCTCCGGGGTTTTGGGATTGATGGGGTAGATCGCGCCTTCGTATTTGCTGTCGATTAGATTCTTGACCACTGTGTAGCCAATTTTCCCTTCCTGGGCAGAGGCACCAATAATAGCGATTGCCTTCGGGCGCAAAAGACCGTTGAGTACTTCGTAATCCACTGTTTTACCCTCCTGGTAATTGATGTAAGAAAAATTAGCGCGGGGTAAGTTCGCTTATCCCCGCGCCGAAGTTATGAGTTGTTGACTTCCAGCACCTTATCCACTAAGCCGTACTCGGCAGCTTGGGACGCGGTCATATAGAAGTCGCGGTCGGTGAATCGGGCGATGGATTCTTCATCCAGCCCGGTGTGTTTTTGCAGCAGGCCGTTGATGAGGGAGCGCATCCGCAGAATTTCCTTCGCAGCGATCTCAATGTCGGCGGCCTGCCCCTGGACGCCGCCCAGAGGTTGATGCACGTGGATGGTGGCGTGGGGCAGCGCGTACCTGCGCCCTTCCGTGCCGGCGGTCAGCAGCACCGTGGCCATGCTGGCCGTCATCCCCACGGCGATGGTGGAGACCGGCGAATGGATCAACTGCATCGTGTCGTAGATCGCCAGGCCGGCAGCGATCTCGCCGCCGGGGGAGTTGATGTACAAGGAGATTTCGCGTTCCGAATCTTCGCGATCCAGGAACAAGAGTTGCGCCACGATCAGGTTGGCTATTTGGGCGTTGATCGGGGTTCCCAGAAAGACGATCCGTTCACGTAAGAGGAGCGAGTAGATGTCATACATCCGCTCGCCCCGACCTGTATTTTCAATGACATAAGGCATTACGCCCATGACATGCCTCCGTTATGCTTCCGCAGTCTCCTCAGGAGCTTCTTCTGCTGGCTCTTCCTCCGCAGGCTCTTCCTCCGCGACAAACTTACCTTTGGCGATCATCTCCAGTCGTTCAAGCCCCTTTTGCTCTAACTGCCAGGCGGCAATCTGTCCTCGCTCTTCTGCCGTTTCCGCCTGCTGAAACTCCGGGATGATCTTTAGCTCTTCTGGAGTAACCTTGATCTCCTCTGCTTCCATCAGAGCGTTAAACGCCAGCCCGGTTTCAATGTGTTGTACGGCTTGGGGGCGTAGTTCGGTGTAGTATTGCTCCTTGGTCTTCCCTTGGATCTTGAGGAGGTCATCCAACGAAAATTGCTCGTGGTTGAACTGTTGTTCGACGGCGTGGTAGAGTCGGTGAATTTCTTCTGTCACCATCTCCGGGGGATAGTGGATCTCGGCCATTTCAACGAGCGCATTCAAGGTTTTGTCCCGGTAGTCCTGGCGAGCCTCTTCCAAGGCGGCCTCATAGCGGCGTTGGCGGATGTTTTCCTTCAGGGCTTCCAGCGTGTCAAAGTTGCCCACCGTGAGGGCGAAGGCGTCATCCAGGTCCGGCAATTGCCGGTCGTACACCTGCAAGAGCGTCACCGTGAAAGTGGCTTCCTCTCCGCGCAACTCTGCCGGTTGCAGGTCCTCGCTCTCCGGCAGCGTGACGGTGAAGGTCTTTTCCTGGCCTTCTTCCATCCCGATGATTTCTTCGGCTATGCCGGGGACAATGATGGGGGTATCTTCTTGCAAAACGACCTCCATTTCGTCTTCCGCAAGGATGGGGTTATCCTCCGCTGTGCCGTTGATGTTGATCTCTACCAAATCACCCCAGGCTGCGGGACGGTCTACCGGTTCGATCACGGCGTATCGTTCACGCAGCTTTTCCAGTTCCTCGGCGATTTCTTCGTCGCTGATTTCCGGCTCTTGCCATTCCACCCGCAGGCTGCGATAGTCGCCCAGCTCTACGGTCGGCTCCAGCGGGACGCGGATCTTGAGCGTGAGCGGTTCATCATCTCTGCTGATCAGCTTCCCCGGCCCGAACGGCTCAATGTCGGCCTCTTCGATGATTTTGGGATAGTTCTGCTCCAGCCAATCATCCAAGGCCTCGTCGAGGATCGCGCTTTCGCCGACGTACTGTTTAATCACAGAGTAAGGGGCGCGTCCCCGGCGGAATCCGGGGATGTTGAATTGCCGCGCGAGCTTGCGGGCCGCTTTTTTCATCTCTTGCTGCTTCGTCTTGTCGTCTATGGTGACGGTCAGCATAACTTCATGTGTTTCAAGGATTTCTTTTTCGATTTCAAACACGAGTAACACCTCCTGGTTCAAAGCGGAGCGATTATAGCATAATCCAGCTTAAATACCAGATTTTGCCCTTTAGAAACTACACCGCCCGCAGGTAAGAATGCCATTGGCGCAAGCCGTTTTCCGGCTCCAGATAGTGCCCGTGGCGATGATACACGCGCACGACTTGGGGCAGCAGGCCGGTGGTGATCTCGTAGTTGATGGTGCCGGCCCACGCGGCGACTTCCTCGGCGGTGATCTCCTCGTTCCCTTGCTGCCCGATGGCGACCACTTCATCGCCGACTTGCACGTTGGAGATGTGGCTCACGTCCACGACGAATTGATCCATGCAGATGCGCCCTCGGATGGGCGCACGCTGTCCGTGGATCAACACCATGCCTCGGTTGGAGGCGGCTCGCGGGTAGCCGTCTCCGTATCCCAGCGAGACTAACGCCGCTTTCATCTCCGTGGGTGTGATGTAGGTGCGCCCGTAGCTGATGGGGCGTCCGGCGGGCAAGGTGCGCACGTGGATCACGCGGCTTTTGAGTGTGAGTGCCCGTTGGAGCGTGAAGGGCGGGTGGACGTGCTCCGAGGGCGGCATGCCGTAGAGCAGCACGCCGGGACGCACGGCGGCCAGGTGTGATTCCGGCAGGGTGATGGTGCCCGCGCTGTTGCCGATGTGCGGTATTTCAATGTCATACCCGGCGGCGGCGACGGCGCGGAGCACTTCGTGGAATTGTTGGAGTTGTGCCCGCGCGAAGCTCAAGTCCGCCTCGTCGGCGGTGGCGAAGTGGGAAAACAGCCCCTGGACGTGCAGATGAGGCAATCGGGTGATGTGGGACACCAGGGCAAGCACTTTTTCCGGCTCCAGGCCGTAACGGCTCATGCCGGTATCCACTTTCACGTGTACCGGGACCGGTCTTGTGGCCTGCGCGGCCAGGGCCGAAGCCGTTTCGTGATCCACCACCGTGGGGGTGATGTTGTAGCGCAGCACCAGCTTGACGCCGGAGCTGGGGATGTGGCCGAGCAGCAGGATCGGGGCGGTGATCCCGCCCTCGCGCAGCGCGACGCCCGCTTGAATCCGATGCACGGCCAGCCACGATGCCCCCGCTTCCAGCACGGTGCGGGCGACCGGCAACAGTCCGTGCCCGTAGGCGTTGGCCTTGACGCTGGCGATGATCTGGGTCTGCGGGCCGACATAGGCTTTCATCGCACGCACATTGTGGGCGATGGCGGCCAGATCAATTTCGGCCCAGGTGACGATGCCGTCCAAGCTCATAGCCGCGCCGTGTGGATTGCCCATAGCCGATTGAGCGTTTCTTCTAGCCGTTGTCCCAGGGCCTCGCCGCGCGGCGTGGTGACATCGTCCTCATTTTCAAACACCGCATACGGGATGGTGTGTGCGCCTACGTGGAGCATCCGCGGGTCCGCCGCGCTGAACTGCTCCCAATCGTTGTGTTCGTACAGGTGGATGAGCTTCTCATCGCTCAAACTGTGCTCCAAGATGCTATCCAGCCGGTCGGGGTTGCGGCGGGCGCGATTTTTGCGCAGCGACTCGGCGAACGACACGCGCAGGTAGAGTGTGGCCGCACGGCTCAAAATCTCCGGCGGAAGGTGCGGATAGGCTTCGGCGTAGCCGCCGTGTTCGCTCCCGCGTGAAAACTCAATGAGCGTGGTGTATTGTTGATGATAGTCGGGAATGTCGCGGGCGTGCTTTTGGTACTCCAGGCCGATTCGCTCGATCAACACGTGCCATAGATAATTCCAGCGGAAGTACCCTTGGGCGTCCGTGTGCAAGCGCGGATGCCCTATCTTTTCCAGGATCGCGTCCTCCTCGAACCAGGTCCAGATCATCGGAAAATCGTCAATTGGGTCAATCTCGCCGACGTGAAACCGGCGGCGTCGCTCTTCCGGCGGAGTGCGTTGCAAATAGTCGATGAGTTCGCTTTTTCCGGCTGCCGGACGAGCATTCAAGATCAGAATTGGGAAAATAGGTGTGGTCATCAGTTTCCTCCAGATGCGTGATGTTATGATTTGCGGCGATTTTTGGGATCGCGGCTGCTGAAAATGCCCCGCAATTATACCCGTGATCGCCGGATGACCACCTTGGGGGAACTGCTAATCTTGCGCGGGGGACGCGGGGAAGCTAGAAGATCGCCGGGATGAAGACCGGCAGGCCGATCAGGAGCAGCAGGAGCAGCCAAGGAGCTAGATCGTGCAGTGTGACGCGCAATGCCGCTTGGAATGATGCCCCGTCGCCGCCCTGCGCCAGCCAGACGCGCCAGTCATGTTCCAGCGTGGGGAGCGGCTGCCCGTAGACGTGTTCCACGCCGGCGGAGCAGCCCAGCCCGTCGGCGTAGCTGTTGAGCAACTGCCGCAGTTTGCTCCAGCCTTGAGTTTCCACGAGGTACGAGACAAAGCTCTGCATCTGCGCATACGCCAGGATGATCTGGGGGCGATCTGTGGGCAGAGTCTTGCAGAGCGAGGTGAGCGGGAGCAATGTGTTGCTCTGGCGGGCTTGCTCTAGGGCTTCGCTGTAGGCCGAATCGGGGCTTTGTTCAAAGGTGGAGGCCAATCCCTCGTCCAGCCACAGGGGCAAGGACTCGTATCCCTGCGGGCCGAGCAGATCGTAGAGGGCCTTGTGGGTCATCTCGTGCGGAATGTCGCGCTTCATCTTGGTGAAAGCGTTGGCATTGGGCGGCAATGTGACCAGGACGACGCCCGTTTCGGGACGCGCCACGCCGCCGACCCACGTTTGTCTGGCCAGGCGCAGCGCGGATTGCAGGTCTTGCCCAGAGGGGTAGATGTAGATCTGCACCGTTTGGCCAGACGGAGCGCGGAGGTACTTTTGGAGGTCATTGTGGGCTTGCTGCGCCACATCCAGCGCGGCGGCCATAATGTTGGTGTCGCCCGCCACCCAGTGCAGGATCACATCTTCGCCGCTCAAGGCTTGCCAGCGGTAACGGTTATCTTCGTACAGGAACGTTTGTTTGGCGGTGCTGTGATCGTTGCCCTGCGCGTCCTGGTACATCCACCAGTAGGTGATGTTGGCGAAGGCCGGGAAGGGCGTTTTGCTTAGATTGTGGATGTAAGTGCCCCGTCCGTTGTGCAGAGGAACGGGATAAGAATCCGTGCGCCCGCCGTTGATTTGGAGGAAGATCGTCGCGTCTGAGTCCGTGTCCTGCGGCAGCGTGAGCGAGAAGGTCGCCTGCTGCCCGAAGGTGTACTCGTAAGAGCTTTCGGCGATGGTCTGCGCCGAGGACGGACGTGCGCTCAGCAGCATCAAGGCCGTGACCAACAGAGCGAGCACGTGGCGGGTGAGAGATGCTTTGCGGCTCATCATCACAATTCCCAGGTGGCAAAATCCTGCTCTTCCGCATCCCACAAGTCGTTCTCTTCGTCCCACGTCAGCTCTTCCGTAGTCAGGAAACTCTCCGGCGGGCCGAAGAAGGTGTTGAGATCGCCGTACAGGAACTCCAGCTCCTGCAAAGCCTCGTTGGCGGCGTCTTGCAAAGCCTCGTTATCCGAGTCCAAGTATCGTTCCAGCGTTCTGCGGGCCAGATCGCCGCCGATCTGCCCCAAGGCCCACAAGGCCGCGAGTTGTACTTCGGAATCCACATCCTCCACCAGCGTGAGCAGGTCCCTGGTGGCAGCTTGCAGTTGCATGGAGCCGCAAGCGTGCGCCGCTTCGTAACGCATCTCCGGGTTGGGATTGAACAGCTCTTGCATGACGATCTCTTCCCAGCGCGAGGAGGCATTGCGTCCCATTGCGAAGACCGCGCTGATGCGCATCTTTTCGGCGGCGTGATCGTAGGCCTCGGCGATGATCTCCGGCACGCCGCGTGATTCGGTGTACGCCAGGGCCTCCACCACGCGCCGCCGCACTTCCAACGGCGCGTCGCAGTCGTAATACACGTCCAGCAACGCTTGCAGGGCTTGCGTGAACGGGCGCGGGCGGATTTTTTGCAGCTCGCCCAGCAACACGAAGTTGCCCAACGCCTGCGCCGCCGCCACGCGCGTGCGGATCGCGGGTGCGTGGCGCAGGTGCTGCGCGAAGATCGGCACCAAACGCACATCCTCATCTTCAAACAGCCCCTCGATGGCCAAAGCGCAGATTTCATCATCTGCCTCGTTCAGCAGGGCGCGGAAGATGGCGGTAAAGTCCATCTCAAAGTCCGCCTCGGCCATCTCCACCAGCGAGCGGACGAGCTGTTGCCGCACTGCATCGGGAAGTCCCGCCCAGGCCCGCTCAAAACGGCGCAGCCCCTCGTCTAGCAATCCCGAAAGGTGCGGCAAGTCCTTGCTGCGCGGCATTTCGTGATTGATTTCTAAACTTTGCCAAAGTTGCTTCCCGTCGTTCATCGTGACTTCCTTTTCAGGGGATGGGAATGGGGTTGATAATGTCCAGCGCGGTGATGTAGAAGAACAAGAGCAGCATCAACCCCATAGCGATAGTGAAGATGCGGGCTTTGAGTTCTGGGGTGAGCGGCTTGCCTCGCACCAACTCTACGACGAGGAACAGCAGATGTCCCCCGTCCAGCGGCGGGATGGGCAGCAGATTGAAGATGCCCAGGCTGAGGCTCACCAGGATGATCAGGCTGAGGATCGGATAGAGGGCGTTGGCTGCCACACTGCTGTCGAGTGCGCTGCCCGCCAGTTGGATGATGCCGTACATGCCCACAGGTCGCGCTTCCGAGGGCGAGATGTCGCCTCGCGCCACTTGGAACGGCAGCGTGAGCGTCAGCTTGGTGAACGTCCAGCAGTAGTTGGTGCTTTTGGTCATCGCTTGCAGGAGCGGGTAATGTTTGAGTGCCAGGGTGATCCCAATGATCTTTCGTCCCTCTTTCTGTCCCTCTTGCGGCTCGACGCGCGGCGTGACCGTCACGGTTACCGTTTCCCCGCCGCGCAGCAGTGCGATCTCGCACGACTGCTCTGTGGTGCTATTGATGAGCCGGGAGACATCTCCAGCGCTCTCGACCTTCGTACCGTTGATGGCGGTGATCGCATCCCCAACTTGCATCCCGGCAGCTTGTGCCGGAGAATTGGGCATCACACCGCCTACCTCGGCTGTTGGCACGCCCGACATAAACATAATCACGGCCAGCACCCAGGCCGTCAGCAGATTCATCAGCGGCCCGGCCAGGAAAATCCACATCTTGGCCGTTGTCGGTTGATCGTCCAGCCGATGCCGGCGTGCCTCGGCATCCTCGGCCAGCTCCTCCGGCGTCTTCCCCTGCGGTTCGGGCGACTCTGGGCCTTCCAAGCCCATCTCCCCTTCAAGC
>WFQZ01000231.1 GCA_015486785.1 Thermoflexales bacterium | reverse complement strand
GTGAGGAAAATGATCACGTCCGCATTCTCAATGGCCTGTTCCGCTTGGGCGCGGATCATCGGGATGTACTGGTCGGAATCCTCCAACAGCGGGGGCAAAGGCGTGGGACGACGGCCCTCCTCCACCGACGTGGGGAGAATCTCAATGCCGCCGGTATCCACCAGCGCAAAAGGGACACCGTCCCATTCCGCATCGGCGATGAGCCGATCCCGCGTCGTGCCGGGGATGTCACTCACCACGGCGCGTTTTTCACCCAGGATGCGGTTGAAAAGCGTGGATTTGCCCACGTTGGGACGTCCGACAATAGCAACCAGGGATTTAGGCATAATTCCTCCAAAAGTTAGTCAGTTTGCTTCCGACGGGGTGTAGAGAGGCAAAACAAAGGCGAAGGTGCTCCCTTCTCCGGGGGTGCTTTCGACCCACACCCGACCCTTGTGTTTCTCAATCACGGATTTGACGATGGCCAATCCTAAACCGGTGCCCTCAATATCTTGAGTATCGTTGTTGCGCACGCGATAGAACCGCTCGAAGACCTTGGGCTGCTCGGATACCGGAATGCCGATGCCGGTATCCTGCACCTTCACGATCACGTGACGATCATCCGCTTCGGCGTGGATGACGATGCGACCGTGAGAGCGGTTGTACTTGATAGCATTGCTGAGCAGGTTTTCGACGACCTGTTGCAAGCGGCGCGGCGTGCCGTGAACCCACAAAGGCGTATCGGGCAGGTCAACTTCCAGGTGCAGTTCTCGTTGTTCAACCGTATCGGCATACACAGAGGCCGCCTTGCGGATGATTTCATCCATGCGGCAGGGGCGCATTTCCAAATTGTACCCGGCCTCAATGCGCCCAATATCCAGCAGATCGGAGATCAACTCGGTGATGTGGTTGAGGCTGTGCAGCGACTTGCCGATGAATTCGCGCTGCATATCGTTCAGCGAACCGACCCGATCCAGCAAGGCGATGTATCCTTGCACGGTGGTCAACGGCGTGCGCAGGTCGTGCGACACGGTGGAGACAAATTCGGACTTCAGCCGGTCCAACTCCTTGAGGTGAGTAATATCCTGCATAATCACCACCCGCCCCACGCGGTTGATGGGCGTCAATTGCGCGTTGAAGACTTGCCCATCCTCCAACTCCACCTCAGCGTGCAGCCGTTGTTCATGTTCCGCCGCCTGGCTGAACAAATCCACCAGCGCGGCATAGCGGATGTACTCGGATACCGGCTTGCCCATCGCCTCGGCGGGAATGTCAAACAGTTGCGCCGCAGTTTGACTCCACAGGTGCAAACGATTTTCCTCATCCACCACCAAGATCGCCTCCGAAGCGTGCCGCAGGATGGCATTCAAACGCGAGCGTTCCCACTTCACCGCCTCAAAGAGCCGCGCATTATCCACGGCGGCGGAGGCGAACCCGGCCATTGAGGTCAGCGTGTACAAGTGATTTTCGGTGAAACTCCCCGGCTTGGTGCGATTGAAAACCCCCAACACGCCGATAGTGCCGTCTCCTGAAGTGTGCAAGGGGATGTAGAGCAGAGCTTGCGCCAGGTAACCGGTCGCAATGCGGCTTTCCCGCTGCAACATCACGGGGCGGCCGGAGCGCAGCACTTGCCAGGCGATGTCGTCCACCACCACGGTATGCAATCGTTGCACCACCGACGAATCCATGTTCTTGGAGGCTCGCAAGTAGAGCTTGTTCCCTTCGCGCAGCAGGATGAAGCCCTCTTCCGTGTCGGTGAGGCCGATGGAAGCCTCCACGATCCGCTTGAGCACCTCGTCCAGGTCCAAGGTTGAGGTGACCTCTTGGGCGATGGTGTACAGAGCATTCAGTTCCTGTAACCGCTGGCTCAGTTGACGATTCGTCTCCGCCAATTGCTGCTGGGAAGTGTATCGCTTAGCGAGGGCATGACTTTTGTGCAAAGCCTCGGCCAGAGCGCGGCGGGCGGCGGACTCGCGATAGGGATACTTGAGCACGTACAAGGGACGCAAACTCAGCATCGCGTTGATCAGTGAAAGCGATGGCTGCGTGGGGATAACGAGCACCACCGGTTGATGTTCCAACGCCATCGCCAACTCCGAAAGCCGCTGGCGCAGTTTCTGCCTCGGCAAGATCGCCACCACCAGCGCGTAGGACGCGGACGGGATCGTCCCCGTCCCGTAAATGTAGGTCAGCAGCTCGTACTTATCCGGCAACAAGCCGGCGATCCCCTGAATGACGCTCTCGTCCTCCCCCAAGATCAAGACTTTTCTCAATTCCATATCATCCCCCCAACATCCAGCGATAGCAATCATCACCACACGCCGCCGAGGCGTGAGATTTTCCCCATCATTCCTCTGCGTGCTCCGCGCCTCTTACACCTCGCAGAGAGCATGATCGTTCAAATTCCGTTGGAGAAGTGTACTTGGAACTATGAATTTCACAAGTGCGCAGAGCAAATCTTTGCTTCTCGTTCTCGTCAGCGTATAATGATCGCCAGCTTGAGGAAAAATGAGGCCCAAACTATGGAACCCACATTGCAACACTATCTAACTTACATCCGAGTGGAACGCGGCTACACCGAAAACACGTTGGCCGCTTACCGCAGCGATCTGGAGCAATTTCAACGATTCGCCCGTTCCCGGCAAGTGGAACGCTGGGAGCAATTGACGCCGGAAATCCTGCAACGATTCACGGCCTTGCTGCGCGAGCGGCACTATCGCACCGCCACCATCACCCGCAAAGTAGCCTCGGTGCGCTCATTCCTCAGCTTCCTCTTCGCCGAGGGAATACTGGAGCGCGAGTTGGTGGAGTGGCTTCCGCTGCCCCACGTGGGACAACGGCTGCCCCATCCGCTGAGCAAAGCGGAGATGAACACTCTGTTGGAAACCACCGAGCAGGATCGCACCCCGCTGGGGCTGCGGGATTCCGCCATTCTGGAGCTGCTCTACGCCACCGGCATCCGGGCCACGGAAACAGTCGCGCTCACCCTCCACGACGTGGATTGGGAGCAGCACATCGTCACTTGCTACGGCAAAGGGCAGCGCGAACGGCAAATCCCGCTCCACGAGAGAGCCAGGGCCAGCCTGCGCCTTTACGTGGAGGAAGGACGGCCCTTCCTGCTGCGCGATAGAAAGGAACAACGGCTGTTCATCAACCGCCTGGGCCATCCCCTGAGCCGCCAAGGATTGTGGTACATCATCCGGCGGCGGGCACGCGAGGCGGGATTGCCGGAAGTTTCCCCGCACACGCTGCGCCACACCTTCGCCACCCACCTGCTGGACGGGGGCGCGGGCATCCGCGAAATTCAACACTTCCTGGGGCACGCCAACGTCACCATCACCCAAATCTACACCAAGGTTACCGATCCGCACAAGCGTGAAGTGTACAACCGTGCGCATCCACGCGCGTTTCGGGAATCTTCTTCATCTTAACATAAGGAGCTTACCTATGGAACACCTACAGTTTACGATGTCACAATTCAACGAAGCCGTCGCCGCGATCCGCGCCCGCACGGACATCCGCCCCACGGTGGGGCTGATCCTGGGATCGGGACTCAATCAACTGGCCGATGCCATCCAGGACGCGGTCAAGATTCCCTTCCAGGAGATTCCGCACTTCCCCGTGTCCACCGTCCAAGGGCACCAAGGGCGACTCGTGCTGGGACACCTCGAAGGGCATGCGGTGGTCGTGATGCAAGGGCGGGTTCACTTCTACGAAGGCTACTCCATGGCCGAGATCACCTTCCCCATCCGCGTGATGAAGCTGCTGGGCGTGGAAACGCTGATCGTCACCAACGCCGCCGGCGGCATCAACCAAGGCTACCACGCGGGCGAAGTGATGATCCTGCGCGACCACCTCAACTTGATCGGGATGGCCGGCGCGAATCCGCTGCGCGGGCCTAACTTGGACGAATTCGGGCCGCGCTTCCCCAACATGAATGAAGCGTATGACCCAGAACTGAGGGACATCGCCGCCAAAGTCGCGCTGGAAGCCCGCATCCCGCATCATCAAGGCGTGTACATCTGCCTGGCCGGGCCGAGCTTCGAGACGCCCGCCGACGTGCGTTTCCTGCGGCTCATCGGCGCGGACGCGGTGGGCATGTCCACCGTGCCCGAAGTGATCGCCGCCCGCCATAGCGGCATCCGCGTGCTGGGCATCTCCGGCATCACCAACACCCTGGCCGACGAAGAAGGACTCCCCGGCCCCACCCACGAGGAAGTGTTGGAAACCGGCAAAGTGCTGGTGCCTTACCTGGAAACAATCGTCCAGGGAGTGCTGAAGGCTCTATGAAAGTCGTTCTCGCCTGGCTCGCACAACAAGCCTCGCTGCTCTACCTGGTCAGCCTGATCGGGGCCTTGGCCTACGCCATCGCCGCCGTTTCGGCCAAAAAGAAGCGCGACGCCGCGCAATTTTCCCTAGAGCGCGAAATCTACCAACAACGCGCCTCACGCTCGTGGATTATGAGCGGCTTGTTTGTGACGCTGGGCCTTTTGGTACTGTCGCTGAAAATCTTGGTCTTTCCGGCCATCGTGCCGGAACAAGTCAGCACGCCGACGCCTCCGGTCGCAGGATTGTTCACTCCCACGCCGGAGGCCGTCTTGCCCCTCACGGCCCCGGTGACCACCACGAACGCAATGACCGCATCCGTAGTGATGGCGGTCAGCCTCACCCCCACGCCCACCCCGGCGCCGGTAGAAGCAGCCCCGGCCACGCAACCCAACTGCCCTTCCCCCAACGCCCAAATCATCGCGCCGGTCGCCGGCAGCGATCTCTCCGGCGTTGTCGAAATCCAAGGAACGGCCACAGTCAATGCCTTCTCCTTCTACAAATTCGAGGTGATCTTCCCCGACGCCGACATCCCCACCGACGTGGCCCAGTACAACATCCCGGTGGAAAACGGGGTTTTGGGGTATTGGGACATTTCCGACCCGGACAAGTATCCGCCGAGCGACCGCTACCGTTTCCGGCTGGTGGTGGTGGATATTTACGGCAACACGACCACGTGTACCATTCCCGTTCAAATCAACCCGCCCGAAGCAACGCCACAGCCTTGAGCAAGGAGGTTGCATGCATATTCGTTCAGCTCGTGAAGACGATTTCCCACTCTGCGCCGCCATAGACGCTTCGTATGACACAGAAACGGCTTGGCAAATGCGCGAGGTTTCCGGCCACAAGTTCTGGAGCTTGCAGTTCCAAGAGGTGCGCTTGCCACGCAAACAGCGGCTCCCGCTCTTGCCGCCGCCGGAGGAACGATTGGCCGCCTGGAAGCATCGGGATGGGTTCTGGGTTGCGAGCGAAGCGCGGGCTATCGTGGGCTACATCTCGCTCACGCTGCGCCCCGACTACCGCCAAGCCATCATCAGCGATCTGGTCGTAGCCCCCACGCACCGGCGGCAGGGAATCGCCACCTCGCTCCTGCAACACGTCGGCGAGTGGGCACAGCGCAAGGGGATCATCACGCTGCGGCTGGATGTGCCCCCCAAAGCTCAACCGGCGATTGCTTGGGCGCAGCATCACCACTTCTCCCTCTGCGGCTTCCAGGATGGCTTATGGCCGGGACAGGAAACGAGGCTCTTCTTCTGCCAACGTCTCATCGCCTGACTCTTTGGGAATGGATTGGCAGCACTTTTTGATCAAAGCGAACGACGTGCTCACCGCCGGCGTCGGAGCTACGGCGTTCGGTCTGGTGCTCTACCTGCTCATCTACAACCGACACAGCCGGGTCACGCGGAGCTTCAACGGGCTGTTGGGCTGCGTGATCGTCGTCTACCTGGTGGACATCTTGTTGGCGGATACGACCAGCGCGACACGCGCAGAGACGTTGCTCCGCTGGCAGTGGCTGGGGATCGCCTTCACGCCGGCCTTCTACGTGGAATTTGTCCGCGCCATCCGCCAATCGGTGCTCAACGAGCACTTCCCGCGCTGGATACGTCCGGCGGGATTCGTGGGCGGGGCGGTGATCTTCCTGCTGGCGATGGTTTCCGATCTGCTCGTGGACGGCGCAACGACGACCGCCGGAGCGGTGCATCTGCTGCCGGGGCCGCTCTTCACCCCCTTCGCGCTGCTCTTCGTCGCGGTGACGTTATGGGGATTCCACACCACGCTAACGGCACGCCGACGATGTTTCACGCACGCGGCCCGGCGGCGGATGGCGTACCTTTCGGCCAGCTTCATCGCCCCGGCATTGGGCGTGTTCCCCTACCTGCTGCTCATTGGATGGCCGCACACGCTGCCGAAAGCCAGCCTGTGGCTACTGCTGATCTTGGGGAACGTGGCCGTGGCTACCATGCTGGTGGTGATGGCCTACAGCATCGCCTTCATCGGTGCGCTGACGCCCGACCGGGTGATCAAACATCGGCTGGTGCGCTTTCTGCTGCGCGGCCCGGCCACGGCCTTGCTGGCCACCATCGCCTACGGCCTGGGCGCGACGCTGGAATCACACATGGGGTTGAACTCATACACCTTCTCCATGGTCATCCTGGCGATCACCATCATCCTGGCACAACTGGGCATTGAGTTAGCCAAGCCGCTCATTGACCTGGCCCTCTACCGTGAGGGGCGGGATGAAGTCGAGCGCGTCCAGGCCCTCAGCCAACGGATGTTGACCTACGCCGATCTCCAGCAGTTCTTGGAAAACATCCTCGCGGCCATCTGCGAGCTGCTGCACAGCGAAGGCGGCTTCTTCGCCATCTTGGAAAACGACCGCCGTCATTGGGAAATCTGGGGCGATATGCGCATCGCGCCGGAGGAATTTTCCACCCTGCCGCTGGATCGGGTCACCGACCTCCACCGCCAAGACCACTTCCTGCACTGGGACGGCTACTGGGTCACGCCGCTCTACGACCGCAGCGGATCGCAATTGCTGGGCGTGGTGGGCGTGCGTGCGCCCCGCGAGCCGCTCACACTAACCGACGAACAAAACCAGGTGCTAGATCAACTGCTGCTCCAGGCCGGCACCGCCTTGGCCGACCGCCTGCTACAACGGGCCTTGTTCAGCACCTTCACGCCCTTGATGCAGGAGTTACAAGACATCCAACGGCGGAGCAAACTGCTGCGCTACGAGGGCGAAGCGACGGTCGGCTTCACGCTGGCCGAGTCACCGGAACTGCCGCAGTGGGTGCGCAGCGCGTTGACGCACTACTGGGGCGGGCCGCGCCTCACCGACAACCCCTTGCGCGACCTGGAGGTAGTGAAGCAAGCCGCCGCCGAATACGACGGCAACACCATCAAAGGACTGCGGGCCGTGCTGACCGCAGCCATCGAACAACTGAAGCCCGACGGCGAACGCAAGTTGACAGCCCCCGAATGGTTGCTATACAATATTCTTGAGCTAAAGTTTCTTAGGGGGCGAAAGGTGCGCGAGGTGGCAATGCGCCTGGCGGTCAGCGAATCGGACTTTTACCGCAAACAGCGCGTGGCAATTCAGAACCTCGCCCGCATCATCGCCGAAATGGAAAAGAAGGCCCAAGAAGGAATAGATTCACATCACCATAAAGGATAAAGGAACGTACTATGAATCAATATATCCCCCCGCAGACGCCTCCCAGCGAGGACTATTGGCAAGCAATCCTGACCGAAGGCCACGTAAGCGTAGGACAAGCTCCAGGAGCCTGGGAATGGTCCGAAGCGATAGTCCGCTCGCCCAAGGCCTGGCAAGAAGCTCAAAAACTTTACCGCAACCACACGGTGATGGAGTTAGTGATAGATAGTTTCAATCGCGGCGGGCTGATCGCGCACTGGAGAGGGAGCGAATGTTTCATCCCCGCCTCGCACCTGCTGGATTACCCGTTCCCCGCCAATCCCACCGCACGAGAAAGCATCTTCCAAAAGTACGTAGGGCGGAAGATGAAACTGTGCATCATTGAAGTCGAACCGGTGCGCAACCGCATCTTGCTCTCAGAGCGGCGCGTCCTCAACTGCCAACCCGCGCCGCCCGATTGGCCGGACTGGATCAAACCGGGGCACATCTGCAACGGCATCGTCACCAGCGTGCGGCCATTCGGGGCCTTCGTGGACATCGGCCCGGTGGAAGGGCTGATCCACATCTCCGAGATTTCCTGGGGGCGCGTCCGGCATCCGCGCGACTTCCTGAGCACCGATCAGGAAGTGCAAGTGATCATCCTCAACGTCGACCCGGAGCAACGGCGCGTAGGGTTGAGCCTCAAGCGGCTGACGGAGAACCCGTGGGACAGTGTGGAATCCCTGGCGCATCCGGGGGACGAGCTGGAAGGCACGGTCGTCGGGCTGGTGCGATTCGGCGTATTCGTGGAACTGTTCCCCGGCCTGGAAGGCCTGTTGCACATCTCGGAGCTTAAATGCTGCTCCAAATACAGCGATCTGCAAGAACGGTACGAGATCGGCCAAACGGTCAAAGTGCGGGTGCTGGATGTCATACCCGCAGAACATCGCATCGCACTGGAATTGGTGGAAGAGCCATCGCCGGTGGAAGCGTAACGCGGGACGAGACTCTAAATGACGCGGAGGGAACGTATGCAGCCCAAAAAACGCAATCGCGCGACGGCACGCCAAGGCCGCCGCACCCAGGTGAAGCGCACACTTCCCCCGTGGCTGATGACCGGATCACGCTATGCGCGGAAAGTCGCACAAGTGCTCCTCGGCCCCACCGGGCAGCAACTGGCCGCCCTGGCTTTGATCGGGCTGGGCGTAGTGACCTTGTTCACCATCGCCGGGATGAACTCCGGGAAACTCGTCACGCGCTGGGCCAAAGTGTGGGTGTATCTGCTGGGCTGGGGCGCGTATCCCTTCGCCGCGTTGATCGTCGCCGTGGGGCTGCTGTGGCTGCGCCATCTGGTACATCAGCCCACCGCGTGGCGCTGGCGGCCCTTCATCGGGCTGGAGCTGATGCTCTTCGGCTCGCTGGCCCTCACCCATCTAAGCCTCAAGGCGTATGGCTGGTCGCTGGTCGAATCGGGCTACGGCGGGGGATTGGTGGGCTGGGCACTGTACGTCTTCATTGATAACTACCTCGGCTTGTGGCCGACCGCGGTCCTGCTGGGCGGCGTGGCGATCTTCGGGGTGGCCCTGGCGTGCGACGTGACCCGCGAGGACGTGCGGCAATGGGGCACGCGGCTGGGCGCGGCGTGGTTGACTTTGCGCTCACCGGCGGTTGAATCCGCCGCCCCGTCGGCTACGCGGACTGCGCCGCCCCCCATCCACACCGCCGCCAAACCGATCACCCGGCCCAAACGCACCAAACGGTCACGGGGCAAAAAGTCCGCCCCGTCGGCCACGCCGATTGACCGCCCCGCCGACCTGCCGCCGCTCTCATTGCTACGTCCGGGGCAGATGATGGGGCCGTCGGATCGGGAAGTGGAAGAGGCCAAACGGATCATCAAAAAGACGCTGGCCCAATTCCACCTGCCGGCGGAAATCCCGGAAGTGCGGCGCGGCCCGACGGTCACCCAATTTGGCGTGGCGCCGGGCTACATTGAGCGCGGCGAAGACGAACCGCCGCGTAAAGTGCGCATCAGTCAGATCGCCGCGCTGGCCGACGACCTGGCGTTGGCACTCTCGGCGCAATCCCTGCGCATTGAAGCCCCGGTGCCGGGACGATCCATCGTGGGCATTGAGGTGCCCAACCGCAAGAAAGCCACCGTCACGCTGCGCAGTGTGCTGGAGACCCCGGCCTTCGCGCAATGTGAGGCCCCGCTCTGCTTCGCGCTGGGGCTGGACGTGGCCGGTAGTGCCATCGTGGCCGATCTGGCCAAAATGCCGCACTTGCTGGTCGCCGGGACGACGGGCAGCGGGAAGTCCATCTTCGTCAAATCGCTGGCCGCCAGTCTGGTGATGAACAACAGCCCGGCGACGTTGCGCCTGCTGACCATTGATCCGAAGATCGTGGAACTGAGCCACCTCAACGGCCTGCCGCACCTGCTCGGCCCCACGGAGACGGACTTGGCGCAGATCATCCGCGCCCTGCGCTGGGTGGCCCACGAGATGGATCGCCGCTACAAACTCTTCGCCACCGCCATCGCCCGCAACCTGGATCGTTACAACGCCAAGCAGCAGCGGCGCGGCGAGGCGCCGTTGCCGCGTATCGTGGTGCTGATTGACGAGCTGGCCGACCTAATGCTCAGTGCGCCGGACGAAACGGAGCGACTGCTCACCCGCATCGCGCAGATGGCACGGGCCACCGGCATCCACCTGGTGGTAGCCACGCAACGGCCCAGCACCAACGTCGTCACCGGGCTGATCAAGGCGAACTTTCCGGCGCGGGTTAGCTTCGCCACCAGCAGCAACGTCGATTCGCGGGTCATCATTGACACGCCCGGCGCGGAATCCCTGTTGGGGCAAGGCGATATGCTGTTCCTGCCGCCCGACGCATCCGCCCCGCAGCGCATCCAAAGCTGCTACATCTCCGAGGAAGAACTCATCGCGCTCCGCGAGTTCTGGCAAAAACAAGCCGGCACGATGCCGGAAAAAGCCCCGTGGGCCGTGGGAAAACATCGCGGCGCGGAGAAGCTGCGCCTCCAAGGGCAGCCGGAAGACGCTTCCCTGCTGGATCGCGCCATCGCCTGGGCGAAGCAGCAAGGCAGCATCTCCACATCGGGCTTGCAACGCCGGCTGCACATCAGCTACCCCCGCGCCGCACGGCTGATGGAGGAGATGGAGGCTATGGGCATCGTCGGGCCGCAAGAAAGCGCCGGTCGCAAACGGCAAGTCATTGATCGAGGGGAGGGATAGGATGAACACACAGGCCACCCGCTATCTGCAACAAGAAGTCAGCAAGTTGCGCCAGGAAACGGCCAATCAGCGCGTCGAGATAGCCAAGCTGCACCGCCATCTCGATCTGATGGCCAAGCTCTACTGGACCGGGCAATGGATCGTGCGCGAGGACAACCCGCTGCGGATGCTGGATCAGCGACTTCAGGAAATCAGCCGCGTCATTGATGTGGAAGACAGCTCGCTGCTGTACTTTGATCCGGAGCACGACACGCTGACCTTTATCCTCGTCCACGGCAGATTGCAGCAGCAGTTGCCGGGGCGGGAAATCCCCAGCGATGCGGGCGTGGCCGGATGGGTGTTGCACAACGGCGGGCCGGTCATCGTCAACAATCCGCGCCAAGACTGGCGTTTCTCCAACGTCATTGACGAGGAATTCGCCTTTATGACCCGCTCCCTGCTGTGCGTGCCGATGCTGCTGGACGGAGAAGTCTACGGGGTGCTGGAGCTGCTCAACAAACGGCACGGGGAGTTCACCGAGGAAGACGCGGCGATGCTCTCCATTTTGGGACACATCGCCGCCAGTGCGCTCAGCCGCTACACGCCGCCCGGCGTGCCGCGCAACCTGCCACCCACCGACATTTTGGCACTCCTGGCTTGAACGGAGGCAGCCAGTGGAAGACTGGGACTTCGATTCGTTTGAGGACTTCCAACGGCAATTGAGAATCCGTTACCGGGGCTACCTGGTGATGATGACCATCATCGGGCTGCTGATCGGGGCCGTCATCGGCTACGGGACGTACCTAGATGCCGATTCGCGCCAGCCGGAACTCACGCCGCCGCCCCATCGGGGGGATGTGTGCGTCGTACCGGCGGATTACACCCCCTGGCCGACGGTCACGCCCTCGCCGTTGCGGGTGTACGTCAGCGGGGCGGTGCTAACGCCGCAAGTGGTGATCGTGCCGCCCGGATCGCTGGTCAAAGACGCGCTGCGGGCCGCCGGAGGCGCGGCGGACAATGCCGACTTGGACACGCTCAACTTGGCGGCCCCGCTGGCCGACCATCAACACGTCGCCGTCCCCACGCGGGCAATCCCCAACACGCCGCAGGCAGCTTCCACCGTCTCCACGCACACGGTGGGCGGGCTGATCGCGATCAACGAGGCCACGGCGGAGGAACTCACCACCTTGCCCAACATCGGCCCGGTGCTGGCGCAACGCATCGTGGATTACCGCACCGAGCACGGGGCGTTTCAGACGTGCCGCGAACTGCTCAACGTGTCCGGCATCGGCGTCGCCAAGTACCACGACATTGAGCCGTACATCACCGTGACTTTGGCGGGCGGTATCCCGTAAGCCGATACTTGAGCAGCGTCCCCAGCACCGTGAAGCCGTCGCGCCAGGAAATCTTCTTCCCTTCCTCAAACTCGCGCCCGGCATACGAGATCGGCACCTCGTAGATGCGATGGCCGCAGAGCAGAATTTGCGCCGTCAGCTCCGGGTCGAAGCCCCAGCCGGTGGCATGCAAGTCCAAGCAATCAGCCACCTCACGAGTGAAAGCCTTGTAACAGGTCTCCATGTCGGTCAAGATCGTGTCGTACAGCATGTTGGTCACAAACGTGAGGAAGCGATTCCCCAGCATGTGCCAGAAGAACATCGCCTTGGTCGGCCCGCCGCGAAAGCGAGAGCCGTACACCACTTGCGTGCGCTTTTCCAAGATGGGGCGCAGCAACGCCGGATAATCGCGCGGGTCATACTCCAGATCGGCATCCTGGATCAAGCAAATATCGCCGCCGGCGTGCTGTAAGCCGGTACGCACCGCCCCACCCTTCCCTTGATTCCGCTCGTGGAAGATCAACACGATGTCCGGCTGACCGCGCAGCGTATCTAGGTAAGCGCGAGTGCCGTCGGTCGAGCCATCGTCCACGATGACCAATTCGCGCTCCAGGTGGATCGTGCGCTCGTCCGCGTGCTCCGCCCAGATTCGCACATCCAGCTTCACCGCCCGCACCCGCGCGATGATCTCATCTATCGTGTTGATCTCGTTATAGACCGGCATAATGAGCGATAGTTTCATCTAAGCCCTCCTCGGAAAGTTCTGCCACGCGCCAAGGATACCAGACAAACAGCCGCTTCAAACTGCGGCGGAACTTGCCTGGCACGCAGATTGGCCTAACATTGCAAGCGCGGAAGAACGAGGCTCAAGATTCGCGCCACGGGCGGACCGGGCGCACAAAATTTTCCAGGAGGCAGTAATTGCTATGTGCGGTATCTTTGGCATTGTGACGCAGGAGGAACAAACGCTAGGCCCGATCCTAATCGCGGCGGCACGACGACTTTCGTATCGCGGGTACGACTCGGTGGGATGCGCCACGCTCCACGAGGATGGCAGCATTGACTTGCGCAAGGACGTGGGCAAGGTGGATGACGTAGCCGAGCGGCTCAACTTCGCGGAAATGAGCGGGCGGCGCGGAATCACGCAACTGCGCTGGGCCACGTTCGGCGTGCCATCCCAGGTGAACTCGCAGCCGCATCTGGACTCAGACGGCGATTTGGTGGGCGCACATAACGGCAACGTGGTCAACAACATTGAATTGCGTGCCGCGTTCATCGCCGAAGGGATGACGGTGCGCTCCACCAATGACGGCGAGACATGCGTCCACGCGGTGGAGCGATACGTGGATCGGGGCTATTCCATGCTCGAAGCGATCCGCCACGCCTACGAAGACTTGGAGGGCGATTATGCTTTCGTCATCGGGCGGGCCGGCGAGGAGGAATTGTACGCCTTCAAGAAAGGCTCCGGCCTGGTCGCCGGACTGGGCGAGGGGTTTTCCTGCGTTTCGTCCGACCTTCCGTCAATCCTCCCGCTCACGCGGCACGTGCTGCGGATGGAGGACGGTGAGATCGTGGTCTTGCGGGCGGAGCGGCTCACGCTCATTGACGTAGCTACCGGGCAGCCGATCTCCCGCGAGATCGAGGAAGTCACCGAGGGAATGGATGCCGCGCAGAAAGGCGGCTACGCGCACTTCATGCTCAAGGAGATCCACGAGCAGCCGCAAGTGGCCCAGGAACTGCTGCACCTCTTCGACGCCTCGCCGCACGTGGCCCCTTTCGTAGAGCAGATGCGGCGGGCACGCAATCTCTACCTGATCGGCTGCGGCACCAGCTATCACGCCTGCGTGGCCGGATCGGTGTACTTGGCCCGCCTGGCCGGTCGCCCGGCGATTCCGGTGCTGGCCCCGCAATTCATCCCGCAGTACGCGCCCACCGTGGGGCCGGAGGACGTGGGCATCTTCGTCAGCCAGAGCGGGGAGACCAAGGACGTGCTCAACGCGCTGCACGCCGCGCGGGCCAACGAGATGCAGGCTCTGGGACTGGTCAACGTCATCGGCTCCACGCTGACCAAGAAATGCGACCGCTATTTGCCCCTGGCCTGCGGCTACGAAATCAGCGTGCCCGCCACCAAGACCTTCACCAACCAGATGCTGGCTTTCCTCTACCTGGCGATGCGCTTGGGCGGACACGAGACCGAGTCATTGCAGCAACTGCCCGCGCTCATTGAGCAGACTTTGCGCGAAACAGAGCCGCAAGTGGCCGCGCTGGTGGACTCGCTCCGCGCGTGGGACGAATTCTACTGCCTGGGCTACGGGTCGACGTATCCCATCGCGCTGGAAGGCGCACTCAAGCTCAAAGAGATCACCTATGCGCACTGCGAGGGCATGCTCTCCACCGAGTTCAAGCATGGCCCGCTGGCCGCAGTGCGCGAATCCTACCCGGTGTTATTCGTCAGCGGGCCGGAGGACGTACCGCTGATGATCAGCGGCATCAATGAGACCACGGTGCGCGGCGGCAAGACCATCGTCATCGCCGAGGAAGACCCGCGTCTGCGGGCGAACGCGCACAAGATGATCACGCTGCCCGCCGCCGGCCCCTTGCTGACGCCGTTGCTGGCGGTGCTGCCGCTGCAACTGCTCTCCTATCAACTGAGCCTGGCCCGTGGATACGATCCCGACTTCCCACGGAATTTGAGCAAGACCTTGACCGTAGATTGAGCCTTAAATGAGGAGGAACCGATGAAGATTCTACTTTCCGGCAACGAAGCGATTGCCCTCGGAGCTTGGGAGGCGGGCGTGCAATACGCCTCGGCTTACCCCGGCACGCCGTCCACAGAGATTTTGGAGAACTTTGCACGCTACCCCGGCATCAAAGCCGAGTGGGCCAGCAATGAGAAGGTGGCGTTGGATAACGCCATCGGCGCGTCGTTCGGCGGGGCGCGGACGCTGGCGGCGATGAAGCACGTGGGCGTCAATGTGGCCGCCGACAGCTTGATGTCCCTTTCCTACACCGGCGTGGAGGGCGGATTGGTGCTGGTGAGTGCGGACGATCCCGGCGCGTTTTCCTCGCAGAACGAGCAGGACAATCGTCAATACGCCCGCCACGGGAAATTCCCGTGCTTCGACCCTTCGGACAGCGAGGACGCGCGTCGCTTCGTCGGCGTGGCGTTGGAGGTGAGCGAGCGATTCCGCACCCCGGTGATCCTGCGCACCACGACCCGCCTCTCGCACTCCAAGTCGGTGGTGGATGCCGAGCCGCCGACGGCGCGGGAATTCAAGCCGCTGCCCAAATTCAAGCGCGGCGACGGTATGACGCACGTGATCATCCCGGCGATTGCCCGCCGCCGCCATCCGGAGATCGAACAACGTCTCCGCGACATCGCCGCGTGGGCCGAAAGCGCGGCCATCAACCGCATTGAGTGGGGCGACAAGCGATTGGGCATCGTGACCACCGGCATCGCTTACCAGTACGTGCGCGAGGTGTTTGCCGGCAGTTCCATCCTCAAGCTCGGCATGTCCTATCCCCTGCCGCTGGAGATGATCCGCAGCTTTGCCGCCGAGGTGGAAACGCTCATCGTCGTCGAGGAGCTGGACCCGTTCATTGAGGATCAGCTCAAGGCCGCCGGAATCTCGGTGGCCCACGGCAAGGACATCATCCCGCTGTGCGGCGAGCTGACGTTGGAAAAAGTGCGGCGCGGGGCATTGCAGGCGGGCTTGATCGACGAAGCTCCGCCGGAGGAACTGCCGGAGCCGCCCGCGCTCCACGTGCCGCCGCGTCCGCCCGCGCTGTGCCCCGGCTGTCCCCACCGCGCCTTCTTCTACGATATGGCCCGCAACAAGCGCAAGGCGATCATCGCCGGGGACATCGGCTGCTATTCAATGGGCGTCCTGCCGCCGTTCAGCTCCATGGATATGCTCATTTCTATGGGGGCCAGCATCGGGATGGCGCACGGATTCCGTCAAGCGGGGGGGCAGGAGAAGGCCGTGGCCACGATTGGCGACAGCACGTTCTTCCATTCCGGCCTCGCGCCGCTGGCTTCCGCCGTGTACAACCGCGCCAACATTGTGGTGGCGGTGCTCGATAACCGCATCACGGCGATGACCGGGCAGCAAGATAACCCCGGCACCGGCATCACGCTCCAGAAGCAAGAGGGCGAGCACATTGACATTGCCGCCGTGTGCCGCGCGATGGGCGTCGCCTTTGTGGAGGAGGTAGACGCTTGGGACGTGGACGCGGTCAACAAGACGCTCAAGGCCGCGATGGCGTTCAAGGACGGGCCGGCGGTCATCGTTGTGCGCGGGGCGTGCGTCTTCACGCCGCACTTCGAGCCGCGCCCCAGGTTGACGGTGGACCCGGATAAGTGCATCGCGTGCGGGAAGTGCTTCCAGGTCGGCTGCCCGGCGATCCTCAAGAGCGACGAGGTCTTCCCCAAGACGGGGAAGCACAAAGCGCAGATTGATCCCCTGCTGTGTACCGGCTGCACCGTTTGCGCTCAAGTCTGTCCCACGCAGGCGATCACGCCCTTCGAAGAAACTTACCGGGGCGCGTAGACGCTCCATGCACCAGGCCCAGGCGTCCGCCTGGGCCTGGTTTTTGTGGGGGGCTGTGGTGCGTCCATCAGCCACAAGGGATCGTGGCTTTCTCAAACAAGGTCTTCAAATCAACCTCCACCGGGCGCGGCTTACTCAAGGAAAGAGACAGTTGCACAAAACGGATCTCTTTCCCACAAACCTCAACGGGGCGGCGGGGATTAAAATGAGCGGGGGAGCGTCCCCCTTGCCGCCACACAATACGCATCCCCCAGATTCTATGATCGGCGCCGATCTCAAGTGGCAATGGATCACGAGTGTTACCCCACCGCTCATGGTGCGTGTCCCCGTGGGAATGCAGATACCCGCACCGTTTCCAGGGAATGAAATGAGCTATGCCCTGCTCCAGTTGTTCACGAGCATGCTGGGCGTTCGCCGAAGCGGATGAGGTTTTGAGTTCAATGAAACACACAAGCGATGAGGGACTCCGCCGAGGGCAATGCACAAGCACGAGTCCATCTGGGCTTTTGTCGCCCGGATAAAAATGGTGCGGCGAAAACTGGTAAACAGCGTACTCCCAATCTTCGGGAGCAGAAAAGTGCAAAATCTGCTCCCCTTCCCTTTGGTGCTCGCTTATCCGGTTATGGCGATCCCGACAGTCGCTTAACTTTTCCATCATCAAGCCCCGGAAGCGTCAATTAAGGCCCAAATGCGATTCATTTCATCGCCTAGTTGATCGCCAATCAGGCCCAACGGCACCTCGCTGATAAAACGCTCACGCCGATCTATCAGATCTTCCACCATGCCGGAATCTTGAAACAAGTAAGCACTCACATCCTCGGCAGACAAACGGACATCTGGACTCGGCACGCCATCTTGAACCTCATCACCCAAGCGAGAGGCCTGCAGAAGATTATTCAAGGCATACAACACGGTCAAGGAATGAGTAGTTAAAACGATGCGGAATCCCTGACGAACCAGGTACGCAAAAAGATGCACCATATCAACTTGAGCAGCGGGATGGAGATGAATCTCAGGCTCCTCAATGTACAGAGTGAAAGGCCAGGCGATCTCTCCGCTTTCCCGCCAGGAAGGGAGCACTTGGGCTAACATCACGATGGGCCAGTTAGCTTTCTGGCCCGCAGATGCCATATCAATATCAATTTGCACTCCTTCGCGAATGCGCCATTTCCATCGTTCTCCCCAGCGGTAAGCAATTCCGCCCAAAATACTCCGCCCTTTATCGTAAGCCCAGCGGCCCGGTTCGGTGTCGGGGACGCCTTTGGGCCATAACTTCATCGCGGAAACGGCTTGCTCCATAGTTTCCCCAAACAAGCGCAAGGTCAATGGTAAAGACAGCAAGTCCCAACCCGCCGGCGTGGCATGGGAATACAGCACCCGCTCAGCAGGGAGGAACAATGCAGAGCCGCGCACGGGGATATTCACGTCTGGTTTCAGGTACTGATTCACGACATCAAGGAGTCGCTCTTTTTCCGTGAAATTGATCTGGCGGTTTTGACGATACATAGAAAAGCACTGCCGCTCTTCATCTTCCGAAGTGGCCCAACATATCTTCACATTGGGATCGGCAAACACGGCAAAGGATCGTTGCGTACTCCGCAAGCCGTCCAAAATAGAACGTACTGTTTTCTTGGGAGTGCTCACCCGCCCCCGCTGGCCTTCCTTAGCCTTTAGATACTTGGTCAAGTAAGGCAAGTTATCAAAAAAGAAGGCCAATTGAGCCACAAGTGACTTTCCCGTCCCTTGTTTCCCAATGAACAGAGTAAACGGACGAAAGACAAGTCCTTCCGGGGGCAAGTCCCTTATTGCCCCTAATTTGCCGGATTCAATGTGCAAGTAACGCTCCATACTAACCTCCGAGGTTTGCGCTGACACACTCATCCCCATAACGGGCGAGCTGACCCGCGCCGCTATCGCAGCGTCGGGGTTAGCGACTTGTTAGCACGCTTCTTTCAACTCCCTGGAATCTGACCGAATCCAGGCATACCTTTCACCTACATACTCTATCCAGGCTTGCATCTCAGGTATTTGTTCGATGGTCAGGTTGCCAAACAATCCTTCAACGCTCACACTGAGGAATCTGCCTTCGGGACGCACTAACTTCTCCCACACTTTTATCGCCGTTTCCCCCAACCCCTCCAGCTCCGGCGAAGTTATCTTGTGAAAGTCTGTGTTTCGCGCCGGTGCGATGTGCAGTACACTCACAATATCCGCCCCTAACTCCTGCGCCTTCTCCATCTCGTGGGCCAAAAACTGCTGGCGCATTAACTGATAGAACGGCTCATAAAATAACGCATCAAAATTGGGCAAAAGCTCCTTGTTGAGCGGACAATCATCCCGTTCATAAAGTGGCCTATAGATTGCCGTGCGATCCGTGCCGCTTTTCGACACACTTAGCGATGTCCTCCCATACGATTCGGTGTACTTCCACTCTATCAAGACCATCTGCCGCTTGCCATCACCGCGATTGAACAGCACCGCCGCATCAGCACTGGTGAAATTTGCTCCTCGTGTGCGCTTCCCACGGCGCGAAATCTTCTCGCCCAAGTAGTTTTCCCGACCAATCCACTCGAAGGCCACGTATTGCCCATCTTCAACGGGAAGCATTTCACGCAAGTCAGGAAAGATAGGCCGCAAGAGCGCGGCCAGCGCACGAGGTTTATCCGCAAATGGAAAAAGGAAATTGACACAGCAGACTTGAGAATCGCAGAGATGATTGCTCGGTTTGCCATTCTGCCCATCGTGCCATTTTATACCGTGAGCAACAAAGTAGGCCGGAGCAGTTCGCCGAATGTCGGGAAAGAGGTTTTCTTCTGCACAATCAAGCGGCAAGCAAAAAGAGCGCGGTTTGCCTCTATACACGCCTTCCGAACGCGCCGCCTCCGAGAAGTACGGCGAACTGGCTTTCAATTTGGCCTGACGATTCCTTTCAGCTTCAATAAATTTCCCCACTAGATTATCCTTTCCTTGAAAGTTTTACCTGCGACTTCACCAAAGCGGACTAACAACGTGATTATACAGGGTTCCGTCAGAGCGTGCCGCCGTCACTCCTGTTTCCAGGCCTCCGCGATCTGCGGATTTCGCTTGAGGAACTCCGCCCGCCGCGCTTCATCCACCAGGTTCAGCGGACAGGCAAAGTTCATACATTGCGAGCACATAGTCTTTCTCATAAGGGTGTAAGCTCCCGCCACGGCGGCGCTATACACAAGTGCAAGAATCCAGTTTGAGGCCACCAGGAAGAACGGCAGCGGATACCCGAAGATCAAAATCAGCCCCAGCAGGAATATCGCCTTCTCCACCGACGACATCGGCCCAGGCCGATAGCGCCACAGTTTGGGGGAGCCGTAATTGGCCCAGCACTTCAAGCTGCTCCCTTCTTCTGCGTAATGCGGACAGTGAGAGCATAGCACCCGTATCTCGGTGAATCCGAAGTAGGATAAAAAGCCGACAATCCACGCTACGAGGAACCAGATGCCGAGATGATAAATACCGATACCACCAAGGATAAAAGCCGGGGCTACGAAGGCCAGAAACCTGGCTAAATCTTTCCCCCCAAAGTGACAGTGCAGCACCTCGTGAAGAGGGCAGCCTTCACACGACGATTGAGCACACGTGGCGATAGGTTGATGCGGATCGAGAAACATAGTTCATCCTCCAGTTTGTGGTTACGCAGAAAACGGGCCAACCGAGTGTAAATTCACGTTCGGCATTACGTGAACTTATCATCTCTTTAATGCAAGATGCTCGCCGCAGCCGACACGGCTCCCGTGATGAGGAGACCGCTGCCGATGAGTACGCCCACGGCTTTGCCTTTGGATAGGCCATCCAGGCCGAAGAACTCCAGCACTTCGTCTTTGAAGAGGTATAGCAACAGCAAAAGATACACAATGATGTGGACACTGTGTTTAGCGATGTAGTATTCCGGGCCGCGGCTGCCGCCTTGGAGTTTGTCGGCCAGCGTGACGATGGTGTATAGTGCCGTCCCGCCACGGAAGATGCCGTAAACGTAGTAGAACGATGCGAGCCACCAGCCCCATTTCGCGCCCCGCCACATCCCGATGCCGGAAGCTATTGAAAGGGTAGCCAGCAACATCACGCCGAGGCTGAGTAACACCAAGGACATTCCGGCCGGGCGCAAGATGTCATTCATAGCATTGAATTTGATGAGGATCAGGAATTGCACGCCCAAAAACAAGACCCCGCCGATCAGTTGCAGGATCGCCAGGAGTGTCACGCCAAGCGGACGTTCTGCTGTTACTTTCACGAAGTCCCTCCCGCCGCGCGTTTCACGACTTCTCATCGTCCGCCGCTACCAGATTTTTCAGCGGAATGCCCTCAGCCATATTCCCCAGGATGATGGTGTTCCCCTGGCCGTTTTCCAGCGTCTGCAAGAGCCGCAACTGTAACAGCCCCGGGTTCTTGTCCAACAGGCGGGCAGTATTGGCTAACTTGCGCAAGGCGGCACTTTCCCCGCGAGCGCGTTCGAGCGCGGCCAGTCCTTCCATCCGCGCGTTTACGACTTGCGCGAATATCCGCTTCAGGTCACCGGGGAACATAACGTCCTTGATGGCGACCGACTCAAGCGCGACGCCGAAATCCAGCACTTTCTCCTTTGTCCGCGCCAGCAATTCCCCGCCGATCTCCTTCCGCTTGGATAGCAGCTCCTCGATCGAGGTTTCCCCAACGAGGTCCCGCAGGGTGATTTGGAGTTCGTAATACATGGCCTGGATGTAACTTTCGACTTCCGTCACCGCACGATAGGGGTCTTCCACCTTGTAGCTGCATATCAAGCTGATTTTGATGCTGACATTGTCCGCGCTCAGCACCTCTTGCCCGGAGATAGAGACCAAGCGCGTGCGGACATCCAGCTTCTGGATCGCGTGGATGGAGCGAAGATACCAATGCTTCCCCGGCCCTAACAAGCGGACGTACTTACCGCGCTTGTAGAGAAGGCCCCGCTCGTATTCATAAATCAGCACTTTCCTTAGATTATGGAGCGTGTAGCCCAAGACCGCCAACGCCAAACTTACCAAGAGAGCAATTAGAGCTTCCATACTTTCACCTTCCTAAAATTATCTGTCCCAAAGGACTACCAAACTTCAAGCGGAGGTCTTAACCTGCAAGGCTATCAGTTTGTTGCATTTCTGCATCATAGCCCTTTGGGGCAGATGTGCGGGAGTCGAACCCGATTACCAATGTGAGAAGCAACGCGCAAAATCCTAAAAGAGATTCTTTCAAGACTGCTGCATTTCTCACGTTGTCCACAAAGTTATGGGGATTCCGGAAGCATGTTGCGGGCGGGGAAACGGAGCACGAATGCCGTTCCATAGAGCCTGGCCCGCCCCGATCTCCGGAAGCCCCAGAGGCCGAAAACCATTTTACCAGAACCAAAGCGGTTCAAAAGTTCAAATTCCTTCGCCATAGCGCAATCGCCGGGTCGCCGAGGCCAGACGATCGAGTGCTCTTTGAACCGTCTCCCGTGGGCAGCCAATCGTCATGCGGGCAAATCCGGCACCCTCTCGCCCGAACCAGTAGCCCGGAGCCAGCGCGAGTTGCGCGTCTTGGGATAAGAACCTCTCCAAGGCCTTCGCATCCAAGCCGAGTTCACGAAAATCCAGCCAAGCTAGGAAAGTGCCCTCCGGTTCAATCAAGGAGATGCCGATGTCGTTGTGGTGCAAGTACGATCTGATAAAGTCCACATTCCCCCGAAGGTAAGCCAACAAAGCATCAAGCCATGCGCCGCCGTCCTTATACGCCGCTTCCGTGGCCGCCGAAGCAAACACATTCACTTTGTTGACCCAGTAGCGTTGAGTGAACTCGTGGAATCGCCGGCGATGCTCCTCATCGGGGATGACCGTTAGGGCATTAACGATCCCCGATATGTTGAACGTTTTTGCCGGTGAAATGCAAGCCGCCCCATTTTCGCCGCCCGCCACCTTCAGGTAAGGGACGAATCGATGCGGGGAAAAGCTGAAATCGCCATGAACCTCATCCGCGATGACGAAAACATCGTGCCGCCGGCAGATCTCCGCCACTTGCGCCAGTTCCGCCGTTGACCAGACCCGCCCCACCGGATTGTGCGGGCTGCACAAGATCAACACCTTGTTTCTCGGATCGGCGGCTTTCCTTTCCAAGTCCTCAAAGTCCATCTGATAGTGTCCCTCTACGAGCTTGAGGGGATTCTTGATCACCTTCCTGCGGCTGCTCTTGATGGCCATACGGAATTCAAAGAAGACCGGCGTCTGAAGAATGACGCCGTCACCCTCGTCCGAGTGCTGATTGATCAGGATGGCAATGGCACTCAGGATCGACGGGCTTGGCTCTATCTGGCCCCGCTCGATTTGCCAACCATGTCGGTCCTGATACCAGGCGATCAGCGCGGCGAAATAGCTTTCGGGCCTATACTCATAGCCGTAAATCCTATGCGCCGCTCGCTTTTGCAATTGCTCGATCACGGCGGGCGGAGCTTTCAAATCCATGTCCGCCACAGACATAGGAATAGCCTCTTCATTCCCAAAGTACTTTGCCAAGAATGATTTGCTCCACTTCAACGTGGGATACACACTGCGATCCACATATTCATCAAAGTTCATACTCTTCACCGCCTTACGTGTCGCCAATCGTTAGAGAGCGCAATACAAGTCGAGTTGCTCATGCTTGCCCCGCAGGGCGATCTTTCCAATGTGCCGGTACGTCTGTTCTCCGATCACGTCCCGGACAAGATTCAGGTAATCCGCCGTGACCACCAGGCGGCAGCCCTTCTGCTTGCTGAGTTCTTCCAGACGAGCCGCCACGTTCATCGTATCCCCCGTGAAGGCAAGCTCCCGCTTGTACTTGCCGAGTTCGCCCACCACGACCGGCCCCGCGTGCAGCCCGGCCTTAAATCCCACTTCCTCGAGGCCGTACCTGCGGCGAAAGAGAGCCTTTTTCCGCTCGATGGCTTTAACGGCAGCACGGAAGCACTCAATCGGCTCATTGGAGCGCACCTTGTCATATTCCCAAAAAAGAATTATCTCGTCCCCCACGTATTTGTGGATTTCCCCGTCATAGTTCACCACCTCATCGGAGATGAGCGAGAAGAAGTCGTTTAGGAAGGAAAGAAACTTCTTGTGCCCGATGCGCTCCGCGATGGTCGTGGAGTCATTGATATCCAGGAACATGATCACCTTGTCCTCGTAGACCGGCTTTGCATACTTCCGCAGATAGAACCTCCACATGCCCTTCGGGCCTTGCATCCGATAGACGAAGGAAGCATACAGCATAACGTAGGTGAGGAGATAGACGACGATCATGTCCGTCCACAAATCCCGCGCCTGGAAGGGCGTGTGGCGGATAAGGGGCAGCAGATAGCTATCGCAGGCAACCAGAATGAAGGGAAAGAGGAAGCTCAAAATGCCCACCACGTAGCCGAACTTGTATTCCGCGAGCCTCTCACGGCTGATGTGGTAAAGGAAGAACGGCGCGTAGAGCAAGGCCCCGACGATAAGCCCGTGGATCAATAAACCGGGACTCGTCCCGTACCTCACGGCGAGATAGATAGCCCAGGTGAACGTGGTTTCAAGGCCTCCGGTGACGATGAGCAGCACCTCTTGTTTGTTCAATTTCCACATAACCTACGATCCTTTTCAGCCGAGGAGTTAGGGGACTCCTCCATTATGAGAGCCAAGCCAAATTTTGTCAAACATTTCCACCCGATTTTCGCCCAAAGTACTTGACATCGTAAACGTTTTCATCTATACTATACTCGTATTGCAAACGTTTACGGAGGGAATTCCGATGCCGGTGACCCTGCACGATCTAGCCCGTGAAGTTGGCGTATCTATCGCCACCGTCTCCCGCGCCCTTAGCGGTGCGCCTGGGGTGGCGGAAGAAACGCGGCAGCGGGTTTTAGCGGCAGCTCGCGCGGCACACTATCGCCCCAATGTCATGGCCCAACGGTTGCAGAAGCAGCGCACCGATACGCTGGGCATCATTGTCCCCACTTCCAGCACCCGTTTCGGCGATCCTTTCTTCGGAGATTTTCTGGCCGGTGTGGGCGACAAAGCCATTGAGCATGAGTACGATCTGCTGGTTTCCACCCGCGCCCCGGAAGCGGACGAGTTGCACACTTACGAGCGTATGGTGCGGGAACGGCGCGTGGACGGCTTGATCGTCATCAGCACCCGCCCCCACGATGAACGCATCCTTTACCTGCTCGAACAGAATTTCCCCTTCGTCGCTTTTGGACGCTCCGACATAGACGCGGAATTCCCTTACCTGGACGTGGACGGGGAATACGGAATGTATCACGCCACCCGCTACCTGATCGCCCTGGGACATCGGCGCATTGCCTACATCAGCGCACCCTACACGTTTATGTACTCCACCCATCGCCTGCAAGGCTACCGCAAAGCACTGGCGGAGCACAACATCCCCTTTGATGAGCAACTGATCGCCATCGGCGATCTGCGGGATCGCAGCGGCTACAATTTGACGCGAGACTTCCTCAGCCGGGAAAATCCCCCCAGCGCGATCATCGCCTGCAACGACTGGATGGCCTCCGGGGCCATCGGGGCCGCGCGGGATATGGGCTTGACCGTGGGACAAGACCTCTCCATCCTCGGATTCGACGATGTGCCGTTGGCACAAATCGTTCACCCCCGGTTGACCACCGTGCATCAACCGGCCTACGAAGCCGGGTGGCACATCTGCGATATGTTGATTCGTTTGTTGCGGCAAGAGACACTGGAACAACGCCACGTGCTCTTGCAGCCGGAGTTGATCGTGCGCGAGTCGTGTGGCCCTCGCGCCACATCATAAATCCACGAGAAGGAGGTGCTATCGGACAAACCTTGAACCGGCAACAGATTTCGTATGAGCCAATTCTATTCACTTTCACAGACTTTTAGGAGGAGTACCAAATGAAGAAGTTCACCATTCTATTGGCGTTTGTCGCACTCGCCTTGCTGGGCATCTTGGCCGCCTGCACCCCGCAAACGGTCACCGTGACCGTCGAAGTGCCGGTTAAGCAAACGGTTGAAGTGCCCGTTCAACAGACCGTTGAGGTCCCAGTTGAGCAAACCGTCGTTGTTCCTGCCGAATCCAAGACCCTGGTCTTCTCTTCCCGCCTCTTCAGCCCGCCCCGCGAGCAGGAGTTCTTCATCAACGAGATCATCAAGCCCTTCGAACAAGAGCATGGTGTAACGGTCAACTTCCAGATTCTCGATGACGACACGCTGTTGGAGCGGGCGAAAATCCAAGAAGAGACCGGCCACGTGACCACGGACATCATCTGCGCCCACAACGGCAAGATGCCCGATTGGATCAAAGCAGGCTACGTTGAAGACCTCAGCCCCTACGTCAAGTCCTGGAGCGACCGCCACTTCAGCACTGCCTTCCAGGCGGATACCAACCGGGGCGATAAGCAATACTTCCTGCCCGTCGGCGCGGACGTCTACCTGCTCCTGGCCAACAACAAGGCCCTCCCCTACCTCCCCGAAGGCGTAGACATTGATCACATTACCTGGGAACAATACGCGCAATGGGCCGTCAACATCGCCGAGGGCGAGGGCGAAGGCAAAGTCTGCATCACCGGCATCCCGATGAAATCCTGGATCTACATGTTCGGTGGTTCTGAGTTGTCCTTCGGTGCCGGCTTCCCCGACGCCAACTCCGCCGAGGCAATGCAGGCCTGGAAGATTTGGGAAACCATCGGCAAGGCCAACGGCTTTGTGCCCACCGTGATGAACGTAGATAGCTGTGTAGACCCCATGATGCGCGAAGAGGCGTGGTTGACCGTGTTCCACAACGCCCGCGCCGGCCAGGTCTACGCCTCCAACGAGACCCAATTCACGCTGGCCCCCGCGCCCTCCGGCCCGGCGGGCATCGGCTCCATCGCCGGCGTGAGCGGCTACGCGATCTTGAAGGGCGCACCCAACCAAGATTTGGCCGTGCAATTCCTCGAATACCTGACCCGCCCCGACATCCAGGTGAAGATCGCCAAAGGGACCGGCGGCTTCATTCCCCCCGTGCAAGAAGCCATCGAGCACCTGGGTAATGAGCCAATCGACGAAGTCATCTCCAAAGCGGTCATGGTGCTCGATAAGGGCGTAGTCTCCGGCGTTCCCGCCTACAAGTATCAAGACTGGGGCGCGGTTAAGCAATGCTTCGACGACGTATTCGCCGACACCATCCACGCCGGTAAAGACGTTACCCAAGAGCGGCTCGACCAAGCCCAAGAGTGCGTGGACGGCTTGCTGAAGAAATAACTCCGCAGCACCGCTGGTAACGGTTCGTGATGTGAAGGAGTCGGGAACTCCAGCCGGACTTCCCGACTCCTTTCTCTAAACTCCGAAGGATGCGGCCCCCCGCGCCGTGTCCCACCAGTCATAAGGGGGCTGGCACATGACCAAAACCAAGAAAGATTGGAAGAAACTAGGGGAGAAAGCCGTGCCCTATCTGCTGCTGCTCCCCGTGATCATCTACTACACCGCATTTTGGCTCCATCCGGTGCTCGTCTCCATCGTCGGGGGCTTCACCGATCCGGCGGGGCATTTCACACTCCAAAACTTCGCCATGGTCATCCACGACAAAGGATTTGTCCCGGCACTCAAAAACACCTCCATCATCGTAATCTTCTCCGTCACCTTGGAATTTATCGCCGCGCTCTTCCTGGCCCTGCTCATCAATCGGAAATTCGTAGGCGCAAACTTCTTCCTCTTCCTGGCGATGATCCCGATGGCCCTGCCTTCCGCAGCGGCAGGCGCAATGTGGATCACCGGCTTGACCGCCCACGGATGGGTGAACAGCTTGTTGTACTACCTGGGCTTCCTGGAAAAAGGCAAGAGCATCTACTGGCTGGCAGGATCAAACACCTCATTATTGGCCTTGATCATTGTTATAGACGCCTGGCAAGTCATCCCCTCGGTGATGATCATCCTGCTGGCCGGACTGCAAAACATCTCCGAGGAAATGCAGGAAGCGGGCTACGTCTTCGGCGGCGATTATTTCACCGTGCTCAGAAAGATCACGCTCCCGCTGCTCAAACCCACCATTCAGACCGCCGTCATCCTACGGCTGATCTCGGCCATCCAAATCTGGCTCATCGTCGTCATCCTGCTGGGATTCTCGCGCATGCCGGTGCTCGTCGAACGCATCGTCTACTATCACAAAGTCGTCCACGGCCTGGATATCAGCTACCAGATGGCCACCGGCTACACCATCATCGTAGCCGCCATCGTCTCGCTCGTCTCGCTGGCCTACCTGCAAGTTTCGGGAGCCTTCAAACGCGATAGGGAGGCAGAAGCATGAACAAAAAGACTCGCCGGAACATCCACAGAGCAGCCAAGCGCACCACATTTTACATCTTCGTCACCGGCGTGGTGATCGCCATGCTGCTCCCGATCTACTTCGTCGTCTCGCTCTCGTTCCTTTCCACCCGCGAAGCGTACCGCTATCCCCTGCCCCTGCTGCCGGAGCTAAAAATCCACTACAAAATGACCCACGGAGAACGGGGCTACCTGCTCAGCGTCTACGACCAGATTGACAAAGAATACCAAACCGTGATGGACACCCAAGACCTGGACAAAATGTCCGTCTACATGAAATCGCAGCTCGGCGCCCCGATGTCGGTGTCGGAAATCCAACAGCAGATCGCGCGGCTGGATACCGAAGACCCGATCTACTTCACCCGGCGGAAGAACCTGCTCTACAACTACCAAACCTTCTTCCAAGTCGCCGGCACCGGACAAGCCGTCCCCGCGCTCATCCGCAGCCTGGAAATCTGCGCTATGACCATCGTGATCTCCCTGTTCATCGGCGGAATGGCCGGATACGCCTTCGCCCGCTACTACTTCAAAGGCCGCAACGCGCTCAAATTCAGCGTGCTCTTCGTGCGCATGTTCCCCGGCGTGGCGATTGCCATGCCGATGGTCATCATCCTGGTGAACATGGGCTTCTACGATCAGCCGATTGGCCTCTCGCTGGTCTACTCGGTCGGCTCCATCGCGCTGACGATCTGGATCACCGCCAGCATCTTCATGGGCATCCCCATCTCGCTGGAAGAAGCAGCCCAAGTCTTCGGCGCCACCAAAATCCAAACCTTCATCCGCATCACCTTGCCGCTGGCCCTGCCCGGCCTGGCCGCCTGCGCGATGTACGCCTTCCTCGGCGCGTGGAACGAGACCGTCGCCGCCATCATCCTCACCCAGTTCAACCCCACCTTCTCCGTCGTCGTCTACCAGACCGTCCTGGGCGCGGTTGGACAAGTCAACCTGGCCGCAGCAGGCGGCATCGTGATGGCCCTGCCGGCAGTGTTGTTCACATTCTTCATCCGCCGCTACATCCACCAGATGTGGGGTGGCGTGACCGTATAGGAGCTACTATGGCTACATTACAACTGAAAAACCTGACCAAACGATTCGGCAAAAAAGTGGTAGCCGTCAAAGGCATCAACCTAGAAGTGCATGACGGCGAATACCTGGTGTTGCTAGGCCCCTCCGGCTGCGGCAAAACAACCACCTTGCGCATGATCGCCGGGCTGGAAGAAGCCACCGACGGCGAGATCATCCTCGACGGCGTGGACATCACCGACCTGCCCCCCCGCAAGCGCGACATCAGCATGGTCTTCCAAAGCTACGCCGTGTGGCCGCACATGACCGTCTACGAGAACATCGCCTTCGCGCTCAAGCTGAAGAAACTCTCCCGCAGCGAAATCGACCGCACCGTCCGCGAAGTCGCCGGCATGACCAAAATCGGCGATTACCTTGACCGCTACCCCACCCAACTCTCCGGCGGACAGCGGCAGCGGGTCGCCGTAGCGCGGGCCATCGCCGTGAAACCCAAGCTCTTCCTGATGGACGAGCCGCTTTCCAACCTGGACGCCAAATTGCGCGTCGCCACCCGCACCGAACTGAAAGCCATCCACAACAAGACCCACGCCACCACCGTCTTCGTCACCCACGACCAATCGGAAGCCATGAGCATCGCCGACCGCATCGTGATCATGAAGGACGGCGAAATCATGCAGATCGGCACCCCGGAAGAAGTCTACAACGAAAGCGCCAGCATCTTCGTCGCCGACTTCATCGGCACCCCGCCGACCAACTTCATTGACGTGCAAGTCGTGGCCGCAGGCGGCACGCTCCACCTGGTCAACCCGCACCTCAAACTACCGCTTTCACCGGAAAACGCCGCCCGCCTCAAGGGACAAGAACAGCGCAACCTGATCTTGGGCATCCGCCCGGAGAATCTCACCTTGACCGGCGAAACAGAAGCCAACCTTTCCGCCCCCTGCCTGGTGGCCGAGCCGCAAGGCTCGCATCAAGTCGTCTCCATTGAGCTGGATGACAAACTGCTGAAGATCATCGCCCCGGCACGCCCGGCAGTCCATAGCGGCGAAATGGTCCACCTGAAGTTCAAACAAGAATCCCTGCGCTTCTTTGACCCGCAAACCGGGCAGCGCATCTAAGATCACAGCGGCAGCCAAGCACGGAGCATGACCGAGGCCGTCCCTCGGCCATGCTCCGGCCCCAGACTCAGCGCGGAGGAACTATGCGCTACCAAACCAGATTCACCGCCCGTAAGATCGCGCACCGCTTGCACCTGATCGCCCCATTGGTCTACCGGCAGCGGGCCGCGCTCCCGCCCTTCACCACCCCGGACGGCAAAACCATCGCCCCCGGCGACATGTGGATCGGGCCGGATGAGGAATTTGAACTGCGCACCACCTTCACCGTCCCGCCCTCGTGGGACAAAACCGCCCTCGCCCTCTACCTGCCCCTGGGGCAAGCCGGAGACTTCAGCCACCCCGAAGCCCTGATCACCATTGACGGCGACCCGCTCACCGCGTGCGACCGCCATCACCAAGAGCGTCCCTTGCCCGCCCGCTACGCCGACGGCCACCCGCACCGCCTCACCCTGCGCGGCTGGAGCGGCATCCTGGGGCGTGACCCGTACCGCCGCTTGCAGATGCGCCAATGTGCGCTCGTGCAGCTTGATCCGCCCACGCGGGACTTCATCACCCTGGCGCACGTGGCCCTGGAAACCGCCGCCGCCCTCGCCGACCACGACCCGGCCCGTGCCCACCTCTACACCGCGCTGGATCAAGCCTTCCTGCTGCTGGACTTGCGGGAAAGCCTCCCGCCCGCCGCACCCGACGCGGCCCCATCCGCCACCGCGCAAGAATGGGGCGCGGACGCCGGCTTGATCAACGCCCCGCTGACCTCCGGCCCGGAGCGGGCGCGATTCTACGCCAGCTTGCCCCACGCGCTGGCGCGACTGCGTCAAGGCATCCGCCGCGCCGGCCCGCCGCTGCACGTCCCCATCACCGCCATCGGCCACGCCCACCTGGACGTAGCCTGGCTGTGGCCCTTGCGCCGCACCCGCCGCAAAGCGATCCACACCTTCCGCAACGCGCTCACCCTGCTGGAACACCATCCCGGCTTCCACTTCGGCCAGAGCCAACCCCAGTTGTACGACTTCGTGCGCCAAGACGACCCCGCCCTCTGGGAAACCATCCGCCGGCGGGCGCAAGAAGGCCGCTGGGAACTGCTCGGCCCCACCTGGGTGGAAATGGACTGCCAACTCAGCGGCCCGGAATCGCTGGCGCGGCAATTCCTGCTGGGAATCGACTTCTACCGCCGCCACTTCGCGGGCGTGCCGATTGCCCCGGTCCTGTGGCTGCCGGACGCCTTCGGCTTCTCCTGGAACTTACCGCAACTGATCAAAGAAGCCGGGCTGAAGTACTTTTTCACCGCCAAACTCGGCTGGAATCAACATAACCGCCTGCCCTACGACACCTTCTGGTGGCAAGGGCTGGACGGCACAAAAGTGCTCACCCACTTTGACATCACACCCTACGGCGGAGCCTACGTGGGCACATACAACAGCGACGCCTCACCGCGCCAAGTCCTGGGCACCTGGCGCACCTTCCAGCAGAAAGACGCCGGGGCCGAAGGCCATCCGCCGCCGCTGCTCCTGGTCTACGGCTACGGCGATGGCGGAGGCGGCCCCACGCGCCAGATGGTGGAC
>WFQZ01000230.1 GCA_015486785.1 Thermoflexales bacterium | reverse complement strand
GATGCTCAACCCGGGATTCGGGGCAAGTGCCCGCTAGAGTTGGCCGGTTATGACATCAGCCGGGTACCGATGGCTTCTCTTTGCGCCGGTCTGAGCGTCGCCTGGCCTTTGAAGACACCCCAGAATTATGTCCCAAACTCGTGACGCTCTCGATGGGTGTCTTGACCTACAAGTAAGCCCATGGTATAATCCCGCCCGTCAAGTTGGGGCGTGGCCAAGTTGGTAAGGCAACGGACTTTGAATCCGTGTACCGCAGGTTCGAGTCCTGCCGCCCCAGCCTAAGAAAAGCGGCTCAACGGCGTTGAGCCGCTTTTTCATTACCGGAGGTGAAAGATGGGATTGAATGGGGTGCGAAATTGGGAAGCCGTCCGTGACTTCCGCGAGGCCCGCCGCCGCGCGGCCTTGGAGCAAGCCCTGGCCCGCTTGACCGGCGCGACGACAGATTTGCTTTCGTATGAAGAAGTACGCCGTAAGCTGCGGGCCAATACCCTCCGCCCGCGCGGACTGCAAGACGTTCCGCTGGATGCCATCGTGGGCAGTGTGGGACGCTATACCGACTTCAGCCGCACCTTCCTGCCGCTCCACGATGCCGATCAAAGCCGCTGGGCCAACATCAAGGTGACCGCCGAAGGTCCGCAAGGATTACCGCCGGTGGAGTTGTACAAAATCGGCGAGGCGTATTTCGTCAAAGATGGGCATCATCGCATCTCGGTGGCGCGGAGTATGAAATCCGAAACCATCCAGGCCTACGTCACCGAAGTGCAAACGCCCGTGCCGCTTTCACCCGACGACAGCCCCGACGATCTCATCCTGAAGGCGGAATACGCCCGCTTCCTGGATCACACGCACTTGAACGAAACCCGCCCGCACGCCGACTTACGAGTCACCAGTCCGGGGCAATACGATGTCTTGGAGGAGCACATCCGCACACACCGCTACTTTATGGGGCTTGAACAACAACGGGAAATCCCTTACCCCGAAGCCGCCGCGCACTGGTACGATGTGGTGTACCGCCCGGTGGAAGAAGTCATCTATGAGCGGGGTTTGTTGCGCGACTTCCCGGATCGCACCGCCGCCGATCTGTACTTGTGGCTTATGGAACATCGCGCGGAGCTGGTCAAGGAGCTTGGTTGGGAAGTGCCCTTGCCCAAAGTCGCCGCCGATCTGGCCGAGCAGCACGGCGAGCGGGCCGGGCAAATCGTGGCGCGTTGGAGCGAGAAACTGCTCGCCAGCATCGTCCCCGACGCGCTGCAAGGCGGCCCATCCACCGGCACGTGGCGTTCGGAGGTGCTTTCCCGACGGGATAAAGTGTTGTTCGCCGACATCCTGGTGCCGATCCCTTGGCCGCAAAGCGACGGCTGGCCGGCGGTGACTCAGGCTCTGGAGATCGCGCGGCGCGAGCAGGCCACCTTACACGGCCTGTGGGTACATCCGCCGGACGAGGAAAATACCGCCGACACGGCCCGCCTCATTGAAGCGCAATTTCTGCAACGCTGCGCCTCGGCCAACGTGCCCGCCGACTTCTCCACGGTGGCCGGTGAGGAAGTTGCGCCGCGCATCTGCGAGTACGCCCGCTGGGCCGATCTGGTGGTGGTACATTTGCGCTATCCTCCGGCGATGCAGTTTTGGGCGCGGCTCTCCTCCGGCTTCCGCACGCTGGTGCGTCGCTGTGCGCCGCCGGTGATGGCCGTCCCCCAGGCAATTCCCACGATGCGGCGCGTCCTGCTGGCATACGACGATTCACCCAAGGCCCAGGAAGCCTTGTTCGTCGCCACCTACCTGGCCACCGCCTGGGAATCCGCGCTTGTTGTGCTCACCGTCAAAGAGCCTCCAGAAGGGGAAAAGATTCAAGCGCGAGCCAGGCAGCACTTGGAGAAGCGCAAAGTGCAAGCGGAGTTCATCCAACGGGCGGGGGATGCCGCCACGGCGATCCTCACCGCCGCCCAAGAGTACGAGTGCGACTTGCTCATCATGGGGGGCTACGAACGCGCTCCGGCCCTGGAGGCGGTGCTGGGGAGCACGGTCGATCGCATCCTGCAAGAAAGCGCGATCCCGGTGCTGACCTGCCGCTAGGAAACGGCCTGCGCCGCGACGCTCACACCGTCCGCCGGTTGGGTGACGTAAACATCCGGGGTGAGATCAAAGTGCGCCTGATACACCTCTTTAAGATGCGCCGCCAGGGAAACCACCGCGTCTTTGTGTACCAAGGCCACGATGCACCCGCCAAAACCCGCGCCGGTCAATCGCGCCCCGTAACAACCGGGCACCTCCTGCGCGGCGGCGACCAACGTATCCAGCTCCGGGATGCTCACCTCGTAATCATCCCGCAGACTGCGGTGCCCGGCACCGATCAGTTGCCCGGCCAACTCCAAATTGCCGGCGTGCAAGGCTTGCGCCATCCGCACTACGCGCACGTTTTCGGTGACCACGTGCCGCGCCCGTTGTAGAATCTTCTCCGGCAGATACGCACCGTATTGCTCCAAATCCTGGGGGCGCACATCCCGCAGCGAGGCTATGTCGGGGAGATACTCCCGCAGCAAGCGCACCGCCTGTTCGCACTCCACGCGGCGAGCGTTGTACTCGGAATGAGCCAGCGTCCGCCGCACCTGACTATCGGCCACCACGATGGCCGCTTGCGGGGGCACCGGGAAATGATGATACTCCAAGGTGCGCGTATCCAGCAACATCGCGTGTCCGGCCTTGCCGCAGGCGGCGATCATCTGATCCATAATCCCGCAGTTGACGCCCACGTACTCATTCTCGGCCTGCTGGCAAAGCTGCGCCAGCGTTTCCCGCGTCAGCCCAAACCCGCTCAAGTGATCCCAAGCATAAGCAAACGCCAGCTCCAGCGCGGCAGACGACGACATCCCCGCGCCCACCGGCACGGTCGAAGAAAACAGCGCGTTGATCCCTACCGGCTGCAATCCTCGCTCCAGGAAAGCCCATAGCACCGCCATCGGGTAGTCCGACCATCCGCCGACGGCAGCCGGAATCCGATCCACGGCAAAGGTAGATTCGGCCCCGCCCATATCCACCGCGTGCAACATCGCCTCCGGCGCATCAACCGGCGACACGGCCAACCACACCGCGCGGTCCACCGCCACCGGCATCACCAGGCCGTCATTGTAATCAGTATGCCCGCCCAACAAGTTCACCCGCCCCGGTGAGCGCACGATCAGTTGTGGGGGGCTGCCAAAACGGGCGTAAAACGCCTGCGCCACCTTGCGATACATTGAAATTTTAGCCATACTCACACCTCACAAGATACAAAATCGCTATGCACTCTTCACGAAAAGGAAATGACTTGCCGCTTGTTCTTCGTAAAACTTATGCTATGCTTACTCTAGATGTAGCAATCCCGGCCAGCTCAAACCTAAAACCTATGCTATAGTATCCGATTCTTGGAATTTAGCTATTAAAGTGACATTTGCGCAGCTATTTTCCACATCTCAAGCTCAACAATAGGAGTCGCCATGCTGATCGTACCGTCCGCAATCCCTATGGAAATCGGGTTCGAATGTGGCGCATGCGGGCACCGTCAACCCTACACCATCCCCACCCCTGTTTGTGAAAAATGCGGCCATGACTGGCTCGATGTTTACTATGATTACGAGCGCATCCGGCGGCTCTGGCCCGACATTTTAAGGCAGCGCCCGTTCACGATGTGGCGTTACCGTGAGCTGCTCCCCCTGCGGCACGACGACTATCAAATCTCTATGGGCGAAGGGGGCACGCCGTTGTTGCGGGCGAAGAACTTGGGGATGATGCTAGGGACACCCAACCTGTTCATCAAAGACGAGCGGCAGAACCCCACCAACTCGTTCAAGGATCGTCAAGCGGCGATGGTAATCTCAATGATGAAAGAGGCCAACACCACCGAATTGGTCGTCGCCTCCACCGGCAACGTAGCGATCTCCTATTCCGCCTACACCGCGCACGCCGGCATCAAGCTGTGGACGTTCGTCCCCAGCCTCGTGCCGCCGGAGAAAATGCGCGAGATCGCGATCTACGGCAGCGAAGTGGTCAAAGTGACCGCCACTTACGACGAAACGAAAAAAGTGGCCGCCCGCTTCGCCCGTCACAAGCACATCCTGGCCGACAAAGGCATCCGCAACGTAGGCACACGCGAAGGTATGAAAACCCTGGCCTTGGAGATCGCCGAGCAACTGGCGGAGGAGTTAGGCCCGTTGCAACCGGGCGTGCCGTGGCGAGCACCCGATTGGTACATCCAATCGGTCAGCGGGGGGATGGGGCCGGTAGGTGTGGATAAAGGCTACCAGGAGCTTTACCGCATGGGCATGGTGGATCGGCTGCCCAAAATAGCCGTGGTGCAAGCCGCCGGCTGCGCCCCGATGGTCAACTCATACGAAAAAGATCTGCCGGAAGCCGAACCGGTGCGACATCCGAATACCCAGGTCATCACCATCGCCACCGGATTCCCCGGCCCGGCCTACAGTTATCTCTATCGGATAGCAAAAGAGCGCGGTGGCGCGTTTGTGGCCGTCAGCGATGACGAGACCTTCCGCGCCCTGCACGTCTTGGCCAAAATGGAAGGCATCTCTATGGAGCCGGCAGCAGCTACCGCCTTCGCGGGGCTGTTCAAACTTCTGAGCAAAGGCATCATCAAGCGCGACGAGATCGTAGTGGTCAACTGCTCCGGGCACACCTTCCCGGTTGAAAAGTTCCTGCTGAAGCCGGACCAGATTAAAGAAGTGCCCGCCAATCTAATAGAACCCACCCCGGCCCCGCAAGCCGTCACCCCGCCGCCAACGGAAGGACTGCTCGGTGCGCTTGATCAGCTCGACGAGCGGGTGCGGCGCATTGCGATCATTGAAGACAACGTGGAAGCGGCGCGGCTGTTGCGGCGCATCCTGCAAACTCGCGGGGATTTCCAGGTGGTAGAGGCACACACCGGCAAAGAAGGGCTGAAGCTCATCAAGACCACCCATCCAGACTTGATCCTGCTGGATATGATGATGCCCGATATGGACGGATTCGCCGTCTTAGACCACCTCAAAGATGATGACGCTTTGACCAATATCCCGGTCATCGTGGTGACAGCCAAGGAGCTAACCGTACCCGAACAACGCCGATTACAAGGCCAGATTCAGTTACTTCTTCAGAAAGGGTCCTTTATGGACGATGAACTGTTACAGAATATCAACACCTTATTAGAGAAAGATAAAGGGGCGAAATCATGACCAAAATTCTCTATGTCGAAGATGATCCATCCAGCCAGCGATTAGTACAGCGTATCTTGACTTCAGAGGGCTACGAAGTCACCATTGCCGATAACGGATTAGCCGGAATCGAAGCGGCGGAACGCGAGAAGCCCGATCTGGTGCTGATGGACATAAACATCAGCAACCTGGATGGCTACGAAGTGACCACGCGCATCCGCATGGTGGAGGGGTTGGAAAACGTACCCATCATTGCCGTGACCGCCGCTACCTTGCGCGGCGACCGCGAACGGGCCTTAGTCGCCGGGTGCAACGGCTACATCCCCAAGCCCATTGACGTGGACAAGTTCCCGGAGCAGATCAAAGCCTACCTGGTAGGACAGGAAGACAGCGTGGGCACGCCGGAGGAACAAGCGCAGTACCTGTTGGAGTACAACCGCCGTCTGGTGAGCCGCCTGGAAGAAAACGTGCGTGAGTTGCAAAAAGCCAACGAGGAACTCAAACGCACGGAGAAGATGAAATCCGATTTCGTCGTGCTGGCGGGACACGAACTGCGCACCCCGCTCACCGTCATCTACGGCTACCTCCAAATCCTGCTGGTCAACCCGGCGATCCCCGGCGACATCACCCAAGAAGGCAGCCCCCGCCACCTGCTGCACAAAGTCTCCGAGGCCGTCGAACGGCTCAGCCAGGTGATCCAAGACATCCTCAACGTCTCCTTGATCGCCGCGAACCGGCTAGACCTTTCCCACGAACCGGTATTCCTGAACTCCGTCGTGCAATCGGTGCTCCACAACCTGCGCAGCTTCGGCCCGCAGCGACAACTGATCTTTGAGCTGGGCGGCGGCCTGAAGAAAGTGCCGGTCATCGAAGGCGACCCCCGGCGGCTGCACCAGGCTTTGTGGAACATCTTCAGCAACGCGATCAAATACACACCCGACGGCGGAACGATCACCGTGGACGCTGAAACCTTGGATGATGTCGTGCATCTGTGGATTCAAGATACCGGCGTCGGCATCCCGCAAGAGGAACTGGCGAACATCTTTGAGCGTTTCTACGTGCTGGAAGACACCGCGCTGCACCGTTCCAGCAAAACCGCCTTCAAGGGCGGCGGGCTGGGGTTGGGACTGGCCGTTTCCAAAGGCATCATTGAAGCCCACAACGGCAAAGTGTGGGCCGAAAGCCCCGGATACGACGAAGAAGCCTTGCCCGGCAGCACCTTCCATGTCCTGCTGCCCATCGGCGATCCCTTCTCCAAAGTGGAAAGCGACCGCAAAGGATAACCCAGACGAGGCTTGCCGTTTTGTTCCTTCGTGGTAGAATGCACGCCGCATGGTGGCTGTGGCCTAACGGTTAAGGCACCTGTCTGTGGAACAGGAAACTGTGGGTTCGAATCCCATCAGCCACCCATAGCCGGGCAATTGTCCGGCTATTTCCATAATTTGCCCCCGTGGCTCAATTGGATAGAGTATCTGACTTCGAATCAGAGGGTTGTAGGTTCAAGTCCTACCGGGGGTATCCAGCACCTGCCCGCCTGAGGTCAGGTGCTTTTTGTTTTCGGGGAAGCGATGAAACTCAAATCTATCTGGGAATCCTGCAAAACCTGGTGGCTCAAGCCTCGCGCCATCCGCGCCCCGCTCTGGGCCTGGCTGATAGTCGGAGCGGTGCTGCTGTTCCTGCTCACCCAGCAACACATCATCCCCCGCGAATACATCACCGAGCGCACCATCATCGTCACCGCCACCCCGATGGCCTCGCCCTTGGCCACCCCGCGCCCCGGCACAAGCCGCAGCGGCATGTTAGCCTTCACCATGCGCCACAACGGCAACAGCGACCTATACCTGCTCTCCCAGCGGGATAACAAACTCCTGCGGCTCACCTTTGACCCCGCAGCCGACCGCGACCCGGCCTGGTCACCCGACGGACGCCAATTGGCCTTCGCCTCGCACCGCGCCCAAAACTGGGACCTCTACACCATTGACATCGCCTCCGGCACCATTCTGCGCCTCACGCGCTCGCCCGACTTTGAAGCTAACCCCACCTGGTCACCCGATGGCCGTTGGCTGGCCTACGAACGCTATCACGACCAAAACCTAGATATTTACGTGCTCAACGTCGCCAGTGGCGAAAGCCTCCGCCTGACGCACGACGCCGCCCCCGAATACGCCCCCGCCTGGGCGCCCGATGGCCGCCACATCGCCTTCACTGCCTACCGCAACGGGAATCAAGACCTGTACTTGATCTCGCTTGACGACGGCACCACGGTGAACCTCACCGACACCCCGGACCAAAACGAGGACTATCCCACCTGGTCACCCGACGGATTGCACCTGGCCTACTCCGCCGGCGTGCCGGGGGATGAGACAATCTGGATGCTGCCCTTTGACAAAGAAGGACTGATCGGCGGCCAGATTCGCCCCACCCTCTTCGGCGTCGGCGGACAACCGGCCTGGTCGCCTGACGGGCAATCGCTGGCCTTCATCTTCCGCCGCCAAGACCAATCGTACCTCATCGCCGCCGACATCACCGGCTGGGCCTTCGCCCAGGAAGGCTACAACACCACCGATTGGATGGGCAAACCCGATTGGACCGCCGCTTCCCTGCCTCAAGAAGCAGAAGCCCGCTTGCTCAAGCGGCAGCAGGAAAAAGACCCGCCCCTGTACACCGAACTCTTCGTCTCGCCCCCCAACGAACACTACCGCCTCATTGACCTGCCCGACGTGAACCACAGCGATCACGCCGAAAAGCTCAGCGACGCCGTCAACGACAGCTTCAACGCCTGGCGCAGAGCCGTCAAAGCGCAAACCGGCTGGGATTTCCTCTCCCAACTGGGGGACTCCAGCCGCCCGATGAACTACACGCCCCGCCCCGGCCAAGGGCGGATTTCGTGGCACGTCTGCGGGCGCGCCGTCGACGTTGACCAATCCTACTTACGGCGCGGCCTCATTGAACTGGTGCGGGAAGACATCGGCGGCACCACCTATTGGCGCGTCTTCATCAAGGCCAAAAAGCAGGATGGCAGCATGGGCGAGCCGCTGCGCGTCGCCCCCTGGGACCTTTCGGTGCGCGGCGAAAACAGCGAGGTGACCGCCGAGGGCGGCAAGCTCAAGGACAAAGTACCGCCGGGCTACTACGTGGACTTCACCACCATCGCCGCCGATTACGGCTGGGAGCGGCGCAACGCGCTTTCCAACTGGCGCACCTCCTACTACGACGTGGAATGGTGGCACTTCCAAAAAACCGTCGGCATGAGCTGGTACGATTGCATGCTCGAAATCTACTCCACCGACGAAATCAGCCAGTCCTACGGCATCTTGCCGTGGTGGACGCATCGCCCGGAGTGGGAAGTGCAGGCTATGCCGTGACCTATCCGCCGGACTTCCTCAACCGCATGCAAGGCTGGCTGGGCGAAGAATTCCCGGCCTTCCTCACCGCGCTAGGCAAGCGAGATTACGGCCTGCGCTTGAATCCCTTGCGCGGCGCGATTGACGCCTTGCGTGCCCGCCTCCCCTGGCCGGTTGAGCCGATCCCCTGGTGTCCGGCGGGCGTCTGGATGCGTCAGGAAGCCCCCTTGGGCCGCCACCCCTATCACACCGCCGGCGTGTACTACCTGCAAGACCCCAGCGCGATGGCCGCCGGCGTGATCCTCGCGCCGCGCCCCGGCGAGTGGGTGCTAGATTTGGCCGCCGCGCCGGGCGGAAAGGCCACCCACCTCGTAGCGCGGATGCGCAATCAAGGCGTGTTGGTGGCTAACGAAATCTCGCGCCGCCGCGCCTCCGTCCTGGCGATGAACCTGGAACGCTGGGGCGCGACAAACACCCTCATCACCAACGAGACGCCGGAACGGCTGGCCGAACGGTGGCCGCAACTCTTCGATGCCGTGTTGGTGGACGCCCCATGCTCCGGCGAAGGCACATTCTCCCGCGACCCGCAGACGCTGCGCCAATGGCAACTCAAAACCGTGCAGACCTACGCCCACCGCCAGCGGGAAATCATGGCCCAGGCCGCGCGACTCGTGCGCCCCGGCGGACGCCTGCTCTACGGCACCTGCACCTTCTCGCCGGAGGAAAACGAAGCGATCATCGCCGCCTTCCTGAGCGAGCACCCGGACTTCACATTGCAACCGCTACACCTGCCGGGGATCACCGCCGGACGGCCAGAATGGTGCGCCGCGCCACCCATCGTGCGCCGCACCGGGAGATTCTGGCCGCACCGCACGGCGGGACACGGGCACTTTTACGCCCTGTTGCAGCGCACCTCCGGCGAAATGCCCCCCAGGCCATCGCCGCACTTCCCGCCGCTGCCGGGACGAGTGCGCCACCTTTACCGGCACGGCGTCGGCGCGGCCTTGACCGATCCGCCGCCCGAAGAACAATTGCTGCTGGATAAACACGATAACCTCTACCGAACGCCCCTCGCGCCGTCCCTGTGGAAGGGACTCCACGTCCTGCGCCCCGGCTGGTGGCTCGCCTCGCTGAGACACGGCAAAGTGCAGCCGGATCACGCCCTGGCGATGGCCCTCCGTCCCGCCGACGCCCGCCACACCTGCGACCTGACGGTAGACGATCCGCGCCTGCGCCGCTTCCTTGGGGGAGGATTCTGGCGTGAGGAAGGCCCCGATGGCTTCGTCCTCGTCACGGTGGACGGATTTCCGCTGGGCTGGGGCAAACGCAGCAAGGGGAGACTCAAAAGCCGCTATCCGGTGCATCTGCGGCGGATGGCTTAACGTCGGGCAACGCCACCGAGGCCACGTACCCCGGCTGCGGCGCGAAATCCCACATCTGCCAGCCTCGCGGCGCAGGCTGCACCACCACTTGACGCAGAGATTGCGCAAAGCCCACGCCCCGCGCCTTGACGTAAGCCTCCTTCCGCGTCCAGGTGACAAAAAAAGCGGTCGTCTGCTGCGCCGGAGGCAAAGCCAGCAACGCCGCCACCTCCGCCGGAGCACACACCCGCCCGGCCAACGCCGCCACGTCCACCGCACGCACCCGCTCCACATCCACGCCCACCGGACGCGGAGCCAAGGCGCACAACGCCAGCCCGTCCGTGTGGCTGACGTTAAAATGAACCCCGCACCTCGGCCAAGCCAGCGACGGCTTGCCGTGCGGGCCGTAAGCAAAGCGGATCGCCGTGGGCGGCACGTGACAATACCGCCCCAGAATCCGCCGCAACGCGGCCCGCGTAGCCACGAACTGCAAACGGGGCGGCTCGAAGCGGAATCGCGCCGCCCGCGCTTGCTCGTCCGCGCTCAACACCTGCCAAGCCTGCTCGTCGACCTGCGCCAACGAGACCGGCCACAGGCGCACCGGGCCGAATTGCCACACCACCGACTATGACCCAGACGCAGCCATAGACCGGCGATACGACCGCCGCAATTCCTTCGGCGTGCTCACGTAAAACTCGGTGTAACCACAATGCGTGCACACCCACGCCTTGATCGGAAAATTCTTCATCCCACGCAGCACCACCCCGGCCTTCTCATAAATGCGGATTGAGAGCGCGTTCCCCTCCACGGCATCCGCATTGGGCAGAATCGCCCGCGAACCACACTTCGGACAAACTCCATCTTTTAGACTGCTCATTTCACCCTCCTAAAAAACTACCCCTGCACCAGGCGGAATATCTGCCGCCGGTAGAGATAGGCCGCTTCTGACAACAGCAGCTTCCCCACCTCCGCCACGTGACGATTCTCCGGCTGCGCCAACGGCGTCCCGCGCGTCCAATCGTTGAACGCGCCCATCGCCGGCCCGCACCAGATTTGGTAATCCGGCTTGCGCTCCGGATCGCCCTGAATGGCCCAATGAGTCGCCAACCCCAGATACCAGCGGAACACCAACGCCATCTTCTTCTTCGGATTGGACGCGGCCTTCTCAAGCTGCACCGGATCGCGCTCCGTGAAGAAGTCCACACACTGTTGCCACACCTGCTCCAGCGGCATGCGGAAAATCTGCTGCTCCAGCTTCTCCCGCTCCGGTGCCGGAATGTCCTCCAGACGCTCGTAGGTCTGATAGAGCGCGTAGAGCTTCTTGGCCCGCATCGGGAAAAGCGTGCCGCGCTTGAGCACCTGCACATTCACCCCCATCTCGAACATATCCGCCGCCGGGGCCATCATCACATCCGTCATTGATGCCCGCGCCAACATCGCCTTGACCGCGTCCGAGACGCCGGATTCCACACACGCTTGGTTGATCGAGCCGGTGAGCACATACGCAGCTCCCATCGCAAACGCGCCCAACACCGCCTCCGGAGTACTGATCCCGCCCGCCGCGCCCACCCGCACCGGCACCGCGTATTGCCGCTGAGCTTGAATCTCATCCCGCAAGGCCAGCATTGAAGGCAGCAAGTTGACCAACGGGCGATTATCCGTATGACCGCCGGAATCAGCCTCCACGGTCACATCGTCGGCCAGCGGCACCTGCGCCGCCAACTCCGCCTGCTCCGGCGTGATCTTGCCCGCAGCGACCAGCGAACGCAACACCCGCGCCGGTGCAGGCTCCATAAACCGCTTCGCCACCTCGCGCCGCGAGAGCTTCGCCAACACGCGGTTGCGAATCTCGATGCTCCCGTCCGCCGCGCGTCGCAACCCCGCCGCGCGATAATGCACCAAATACGGCGTCAAGCGCATGTAAGCCGACGCCTCAATGGTGCGCACCCCGTAACGGAGATACAGCGACACCGCTTGCTCCTCCAACACCGGCTCGCTAGGACTGTAGATC
>WFQZ01000229.1 GCA_015486785.1 Thermoflexales bacterium | reverse complement strand
CATCTATCACGATGAACTGGTCTCGCGGATTGACCCTCTCGGACGCCCCTACTACTGGATCGGCGGTGCGCCGCCCACCGGGCACGTTGAGCCGGGGACGGATGTCGCCGCCATTGCGGAGGGCTTCATCTCCATCACCCCGCTCCAATTGGATTGCACCGCCTACGAGAGCTTAGAGCTGCTCAAACAGTGGGACATCTAAGGGGTAAGCGATTTCCTGATTGGAACGTATAAGTTTCCTCACTGGAAAGTAAATTTTCCTTACTGGAATGCGTGAGTTTCCTCACTGGAACGCATAAGTTTCCTGACTGGAAAATAAATTTTCCTTACTGGAAAGTTCTGGCCGGTGCGAGGCACTTTAGAAGTGCGTCGCGCCTCACGACAAAGGAGTGACGATGAGCCTACAAGACTTCACATTCAGCCAGACCAGCTTGCAAGACTTCGTGGAATGTCCGCAGCGGTTTTACCTGCGCTACATCCTCAATCTCGCCTGGCCGGCGATCAAAGCCGCGCCGCCGGAAGCGTATGAGGCGCACCTCCGGCGCGGGCAGGATTTCCATCACCTGGTGCATCAACGCCTGCTGGGCCTGCCCGACTCACGCCTGACCGAGATCGCCGCCCGCGACTCGCTCCTGGAGCTGTGGTGGGATGCCTTCCGCACCTATCGCCCCGCCGACCTCCCCGGCCAGACCTTCCCCGAAGTTGTGCTCACCGCCACCGTGGCCGGGCAGCGGCTACTGGCCAAATACGACCTGTTGCTCGTCCGCTCCGGCGAACGTGCGCTCATCTTTGATTGGAAAACCAACCAACGCCGCCCTAACCGCGCCAAGCTGGAAGCCCGCTTGCAAACGCGCGTCTACCGCTATCTGCTGGCCTACGCCGGCGCGCACTTCAACGGCGGCCAACCCTGGGCGCCGCGGCAGATTGAAATGATCTACTGGTTTCCGGCCTTCCCCAATGCGCCCATCCGTTTCCCCTACCACGAAGCCCAGTACCGGCGTGACCAATCGTACCTGACCGATCTCATCACGCACATCACCCACTTGGACGAAGCCGAGTTCCGCCGCACCGAGGACGAACGCCGCTGCCGCTTCTGCCCCTACCGCTCCTACTGCGACCGAGGCAGCGACGCCGGGACGTTCACCGAGGCTGACGAGGAGCTTCTATCCCCAGAACCGGATTTGCTGCCCGCCTCCTTCGACTTTGAGCAGATTGCCGAGGTTGAATTTTGAACCGTTCCGCACCGCGCCCCACGTTTCCCGTCGGCCTGCTGCCCCTGATGCTGCTGGCTTTCGCGCTGCGGATTTGGGGCCTGGCCGATCACAACATCTGGTGGGACGAAGGAATCGGCGTGTGGCTGGCCCGTATGTCGGCGGCGGATATCGTCCACTGGACGGCGGGCGACGTGCATCCGCCGCTCTACTACCTGCTGCTTCATTTCTGGTGGCGCGTGGCCGGAGAAGGCGAGTTCGTGTTGCGCTTTCCGGCGGTCTGCTTCAGCCTCTTGACCGTCGCCGTGACGTATCGCGCCGGGCGCGTGCTAGGCGGCACGCGGGTTGGGCTGCTCGCCGCGCTCCTGGTGACTCTTTCGCGCTTTGCCATCGGCTGGGCGCAAGAGATTCGGATGTACAGCTTGGCCGCGCTGTGGAGCACCGGCATCCTGGGAGCCTCGCTCAAACTCTGGCGGCACGATGCCCGCCGCCGCGATTGGTGCGCCTACGTGCTGACGACCGCAGGGGCCTTGTACACGCTCTACCTGACCGCCCTGGTGCCGTTGGTGGCCAACGTGGGCTTTCTCGCCGCCTGGTGGCGCGAAGGACGCCCGCGCCGCAAACTGCTCACCTGGAGCGGAGCGCAAATCCTCGCGCTGGCCTTGGTGCTGCCCTGGCTCGGCTACGCGCTGCCCCAGATGCACAGTTGGAGCAGCGATAGCGACATCTCCCCGGCGTTTTTCGTCAAACTGTACGCCACCATGCTGACGGTCGGCTCGCCGCTGCACCTGGAACGCTACACCCCGCTCACCTTGGCCATCGGCGGACTGCTGCTCGTGGGAGTGGCGTACCTGTGGCGCACCCGGCGCGGCGCGATGGAGATTGGCGGCTGGGTGATGCTCGTCGCCGGGCTGATCCTGCCCGCAACCATCGTGTATCTCGTTTCGTCACCGACGCTGCATTTCTACTACGCCCGGCCTCTCGTGCCGCGCTACCTGCTGCCGCTGGCGGGCGGCTTCTACCTGCTGTTGGCCTGGGCGATAGTCGCCCTGAGCGAGTGGCGCGGGGCGGGCCGCTGGCTGTCCCTTGTCACGCTGGCCCTGACGCTGGCGGCGGCCTTGCTAGGGCTAAAGTCGTTCTATCCGGCACGGGCGCGGCGCGACGATTACGCCACGATTGCCGCCGTGCTCACCGCGTACCGTCGGCCTGATGACGCGGTGCTGCTCTACGTGGACCGCGACTGGCCGATCTTCGTGGCCCACTATCCCGGTCCCCGTCACGACCTGCACTACGGCGCGGCGTGGGATCAAGCGCAGGCCGAGGCGACACTCGCCCCGTGGTGGGAAAAATCCAGCGGCGCGTGGCTGGTGCAGACGCCGGAGTCCCTGCGCACCGATCCGCAGCAGACGATCCCGCAATGGCTTGCGGCGCACGCCGTCTTCACCCAAACTTGGGTCGGCGGGGAAAACTCGCTCACCTTCTACGCCCGCACCGCCGACCGCGCTGCCGATCCCTGCGCGCCGGCGGACGGCTTCACCCCGCCCGCGCTCCCCGCGCCACCGGACGACGTGCCCTTGCGCGGCGTGACCGTGCCCCAGTCCCGCTACCTGACCGGCGACACGGTGCGCGTTCTGCTGTACTGGGACGCGCCGCCGCAAACGCCCTTCACGCTCACCCTGCACGGCCCCGCGCAACGCGACGTTCCTTTCTCTGTGTGGCCTTGCCTCGCCGCGCTGCCGCTCACCCCCGACCTGCCGGGCGGCACGTACCGCTTGGCCCTCCACGGCGGCGCGGAGACGCTCCCCCTGGGGAAATTCACCTTGCTGAGCAAAGCGGTGCGTTCGTCCGCCGCCGCAGCTCCGGCGCAGCGGCTGGACTATCGCTTGGGCGATGCGATTCACCTGCTGGGCTACGAACTGCCGCGCACCAACGTCGCCCCCGGCGCGAGCCTCACCCTGCGCCTGTGGTGGCGCACCAC
>WFQZ01000228.1 GCA_015486785.1 Thermoflexales bacterium | reverse complement strand
GTATAAATTTGGTGACGATTACTTCGACCCATCCTTTAGCATTGAGGTGGGGCCGGATTTCTTGGGCGAATGTGGCGTAGGTTTTTCGGAAACGATTGGCTCCGGTGCCCCGAAGAAGGCGACGGCTTTTGAGGTGTGGCTCTTTGATAAGAGTGATATTCAGACGGTGACGAAGGTGCTGGCCAGTGAGTATGCGTTCAACGATCCTGAGTTGCGGGAGAAGTTGGGGGCCAAGGGCGAGGTGGTGATGTTGAAACCCGGGGCTAAGGTGATGGTGGAAACGACGGCTCTGCGGGTTCAGGCTTACGTGACCGAGGTGGAGTACGCGCCGGAGAATCCGGCTTACATTAAGACGCTCAATGTTGAGCTGCGGGCCTGGGTCAAGAAAGCCGATTAGGTTCAAGTAGGGCGAGCAGAGTTTAACAATAGGCGTGGCGTTTTACGTCACGCCTATTCCCTTGTAACAAAGCGAGGTGGAAATGAAACGGGTTTGGAGTGGGATTTTGGTGGTGGGGGGATGGTTGTTGTTCTCTGCGTGCGGGACGCCGACGATTGCGCCGACGCCTACACCGACGCGCACGCCGCGCCCGACGCCGACGTTGACGCCGTCGCCAACGCCCACGCCGGCCTACCCGGTGACGGTGGGCTGTGAGTCCGGCGTTCCGGCGGCGGTGTGTCAGGTGGTGGAAGAGGCTGCTGCCGCCGATCCCACGCACTTCGCCTGGAGCGGGGAGGCGACGGCGGATGTGGTGGCCGGTGTCGGCACACGGTCGGAGGGGCAGGACTTGGGGGCGTGGGCTTACGCGGTGGCCGCGCCGTTCTTCACGCTGGACGACGGGACCGATTCCGCGAGTCTGGCGGCGGCGTGGCAAGGCTCGCCGCCGGAGGGATTCCCGCCGCTGGTGGTGACGACAGACACGATGCGCACGCTGAGCGTGCTGTGGGGCGCACCTCAAGGGGTGACGGTGGTCGCTGCCGGTGAGCTGCTGACCAAGACGGAGCAATTGCAGGGCTGGGCTATCGTGCCCTTTGAGCAGCTCAATCCGCAATGGAAGGTGTTGCGCGTGGATGGGGCTTCGCTATTGGAGAAGGGCGCGGCAGCGGGGAATTATCCGCTGGTGGTGCCGCTTCATTTGCGCAGCGAGAGCCGCCCGGAGACGCCGGCGATGTTGAATGTGCCGCCGCAGTTCAACCGCGACGAATCGCAGATGACTATCGTCGCTATGACCGGCGTCACGGCGATGACGCGCCTGACCGGTGTGTTGATGGATACTAAAGGGATCACGTATCCGGCCAAGGACATTGCGCCTTGGTTCAGTGATGCGGATTTTGTGCATATCAGCAACGAGGTCTCGTTCCGCCCCGATTGCGTGGCTCAAGGGCACGGGACGATGTCTTTTTGCTCCAATGATCGCTACATCGCCTTGCTGGAGGCGGTGCATGCGAACATCATTGAGCTAACCGGCAATCACCTGGCGGACAAGGGGCGGGAGTGGATTACGCACTCGCTGGAGATGTATGCCGCGCGGGGCTGGCGGTGGTTCGGCGGCGGCGCGGACTTGGCCGAGGCGACGCGCCCGCTGACGATCACGCACAATGGGAACAAGATCGCCTTCCTGGGGTGCAATCCCATCGGGCCGACGTATGATTGGGCAACGGAGGACGGCCCCGGCTCCGCACCGTGCGATTACGAGCGGATGTACGCGCAAATCAAGGCCTTGCGGGCGCAGGGGTATCAGCCGATTGTCACGCAGCAGTACTTGGAGACGTATGAGTATTTTCCCACGCCGCAGCAGGTGCGGGATTTCCGGCGACTGGCGCAGGCCGGGGCGGTGGTGGTGCAGGGCAGTCAGGCGCACCAGGCGCAGACGATGGAGTTTTACGATGGTGCGTTCATCCACTACGGGTTGGGCAATTTCTTCTTTGATCAGATGTGGAGCGACGGCACGAGGCAGGAGTTTGTGGATCGGCTGGTCTTCTATCGCGGGCACTTGTTGAGCGTGGACTTGCGCACGGCAATCCTGGAGGAAGGCGGACGTCCCCGCCCGATGACGGTGGGAGATGCCGATCCGGCAGCCGATAAGCGGACGTTCCTGGAGACGATCTTCGCCGCTCGCCCGTGATCAGTAACGCCAGTTGTCGTACAGGCCGCCATACGGGGAATAGCCGGCGGGCGGTTCGCGGCGGCGGAAGAGGGGCAGGAGCAGCATCCCGGCCACGAAGCCGCCGATGTGTGCCCACCAGGCGATGCCGCCGGTCTGCACGACGACGCTCAGGGCGACGACGCCGTTGAAGAGTTGCATGACGAACCAGCTTCCCAGCACCAGGGAGGCCGGCAGGTCTACGGTGGTGTAGATGTAGGGCAGCGGGACGAGGGTGCGGACTTTCGCGTGCGGGTAAAGCAGCAGGTACGCACCCAGTACGCCGGCAATCGCGCCGCTCGCGCCGATGCCGGGGATCATCGAGTTGGGCGAGGCGGCGATTTCTGCCAGGCCGGAGATCAGCCCGCTGAGGGTGTAGAAGATGAAGAATCGCCCGCGCCCCATGTTGTCTTCCACGTTGTTGCCGAAAATCCACAGGTAGAGCATGTTGCCGATCAGGTGCATCCAGCCCCCGTGCAGGTACATCGCGGTGATCAGGGTGAGCCAGACAAGCGGTTGGTAGGGCGCGGTGATGAAGCGGTGCGGCACAATCCCCAGGGCGTCAATGAGCTGGTTGGCTTCACTGCCCAGCAGGGCTTCGAAGAGAAATACCAGCGTATTGACGGCAATGAGGCTGACGGTTACGACCGGGAAACGTCGGGTTGGAATATCATCGCGTAAAGGGATCATAGCTCGCTCCTATTTGATCGGTAGGCGCACGTAGAAGGTTGCGCCGGGGCATTTTTCTTCGTCGTGACCTTCGCTTTGCACCCAGATATCCCCGCCGTGCGCCAGGACGATCCCGCGCACGATGGCTAATCCCAGACCCGGCCCCGCGCCTTTGAATTTCGTGCGCCCGGATGAATGGAAAGCGATGTCGCCGGTTTGGTAAAATCGCTCAAAGATCAAGTCTTGGTCTTGGGGATCAATCCCGATGCCGGTGTCGCTGAAGGTGAGCAACACGCTGGGCGGGTCGTTCTCATTTGTTTCAACTTGGCCGCGAATGATGATGGTGCCGTTATCGGGGGTGTATTTGATCGCATTGATGGTCAGGTGGTAGAAGACTTTGTGAATCAGATCGGGATCGGCCATAATCCAGGGTAATGATTCCAGGTTCTCGAACGTTAGGGTGAGGTGCCGCTCTTGCAGCGCAGACGAGAACTCAAAGTAGATGCGGCGGGATAGCTCGGCGATGCTGACCGGTTCGCGGTACATTTGGAGTGCGCCGCTGTCGATTTTGGCGATGTCAAGCATGCTGTTGATGATTTCCTTCAGGCGGTTGGAGCCGCTGAGTATGCCGCTAAGTGCGTGTTCCAGCGGTTGCAGTTCGGCGTAGGGTTTTAATCGCCGCCGGAGCATCTGAGTGTAGCCCATCACTACTGTGAGCGGGGTGCGCAATTCGTGCGCGGCGATGTTGATGAAGTCGTTTTTGGTTTTATCAAGCCGCTCCAGGTTGTGGTAAGCGCGGTTGAGTTCCTGGGTGCGCTCTCTAACGCGCTGTTCTAGTTCCTCGCTGAGTTGGTGCAATTGGGCGTATAAGCGGGCATTTTCTAGGGCCACGCCCGCTTGAGCTGCAAAGGCTTGTACCCACAAGACTTCCTCTTCGCTGAAGGCCTCTTTCTCTTTCCGGGTAAGCGAGATCATCCCGATGGCCCGCCCCCGCGAAATCAGCGGCACGCCTATCCAAGAGTAGTTGAGGGGCAGCCAGGAGACTTGATGCCAACCCGGTTCGCGGGTGACGTCGCCTACCAGGATGGGGGCTTGCTTGTGTGCAAGTTCCCAGTACACGTCGCCGCGATGGATGGAGAGTTCCAGGGTTTTGCCTCGTTCATCGGGGAAGCCCGTCGCGGCTAAAACTTTGAGCATGTCGCCGTCTTGGAGGAAGACCGCGCCGCGCTCGTAGGGGACGAGCGTGCTGAGGTGTTCCAGGATGCGGGCAGGCACTTCTGATAGGTTCAAGCTGCTGCTTAACTCCCGTCCGGCCTGTTCCAGCGATTCGGCGAAGCGGCGGCGGCGTTGCTCAGCCTCGTAGAGCTGAGCATTGCGGATGGCGATGGCGAGTTGATCGCCAAGGCTTTGGAATACGGCTTGTTCGTCGTCGCTGAAGGCGTTGGCGCGATCCGCTGAAATATCCAGCACGCCCAGTACTTCCTCGCCCACTCGCAGCGGGATGGCTAATTCTGAGGCTACGTTGGGGAACTGTTCCACCCGGTGAAAGTCTTTGGTGGTTTGTGTCCGTGCTACGTAGCGCACTTGTTTGGTGCGGCACACGCTGGTGATGACGGTGCTGCTGGAGAGCGGTGTGTGCCAGGGAGCATCCAGCGTGAGCACGCCGTCAGGTGTGGCCCCGGCACGCCACTCTAACACATCCCCGCGTGGAGTGAGCAGCCAGATGCTGACCAGATAGTAGCCGAATTGCGTTTGGATCAGTGTGGCGGCTTGTTGTAACAGCTCGTTGAAGTCCAGGATGGAAACAGTCTGTTTGCTGACCTGGATGTTGGTTTCCAATTGTACGGCACGACGGGTGAGGGCCTTGTTCAGGGCTTCAAGTTCGGCGGTGCGTTCGGCGACGCGCTCTTCCAGAATGCGTGCCCAGGCTTCTAGTTGTTCGTTGGCCTGGCTCATTCTCTCGTAGAGCTTGGCATTTTCAATCGCGGTGGCGGCTTGATTGGCAAACAGGCGCATCATATCCAGATCGGTTTGGGAAAATTGCCCGCTAAGGAAGTGCGTGCCGGCGTAGAGGAGGCCGAGGAACTCGGTGCCGGAAATCAGCGGAACGCAGAGAACCGACCGCGAGTTGAGGGGGGCATCGGTGGTATCCTCGTCCATAGGGGTTTCCTGGAACAGGAGCGGGGTGCGGGACTGGATGACGCTATCAAGGATCGTGCTGTTGATGAGCGGCGTGCCTTGTGCCAGTTCCGTTAGCGTGACCCCCCGCGCGATGCGGTAATCGAGTCGCCCGTTTGTGTTAAAGGTGGCCAGGAAACCATATTCAGCTCCGCTAAGCTCAATGACTTGTTCCATAATGAAGGTGAACAGGTGCGCTTCCTCGTGAATTTCGTTCATGCGGGAGCTAATATCCAGGATGCGTTGCAATTGTGTTTTGATGCGCTTTGCTTCGGTGCGCGGGTCTAACTCTCGCGCTATGCTGGGATAGATGTCGCTGGCCATCTGCGAGCGGCGCAGCATCGCGGTGTAACGTGTCCAGGCGATGATGATCTCTCGGTTGACGGTGACCTTGTTGAGGTAGTTGCGGCGCAATCCCTCGTCGCTCAGCGTGCGTGCCCCTTCCATCATCACTTTGTAGGCCTGCTGCAAGGCATCCCAGGAAGCGGCTGCGCCGGTGGGCGATTCCTGGAGCACGCGGTATCGTTGCCACCATACATCCTGGGGCCGGAACTCCTCTCCGCTACCAGAGGGCACCAGGTAAGCCAGGGCTTCTCCGGTGCAGCGTTCGGCTTCTTCCCAGTTCCCCATTGCTAAGTATGATGCGCCCATGCTGGCAAGTGTGGCGGAGAGGTAATTGGTGACGTGAGATTGGTATTGAATCTCGTAGGCGGTCTTAAATAGCTCCACCGCGCCGGCGTGGTTGTCCTCGGCGGCCAAAACTTGCCCTAGGCCGTACCAGCAGAGGCTTTCGGTGGTGCGATCCCCCAATTCGGCGGAGATGCGTTTCCCCAAGTCAAAAGCCTCGCGGGCCTGTTGATGCTTCCCGGTTGCCAGGTGGATGCGCCCCAGGGTCTCATTAAACGCGGCGCGGCGTGTTTTGCGATTTTCCCCTGAAATGAGGCCGAGAGCCTGGTTCGCGTATTCGTAAGCGCGGTTGTACAATCCCAGCGACCAGTAGGTAAGGGCCAGGTTGTTATAAGTCCGTGCTTGGCGATCCAGGTCGTTGAGTGACTTGGCGATGGCTAAGGATTGTTCGTAGTAAGTGCGTTGTAGAGCCAGGTCCGGTGATTGGATGGCCAGCGCGTTCAAGACGTCCGCTTCGCCGGGGCGATCCCCTAACTCGCGGTAGATGGTCAGGGCGGAGTTGAGGCTCTGCTGTGCAAGCTCCGCCTTTCCTTGCAGCCGCACCACAGAGGCAATCCCCCAAAGGCTGTGCGCTTCTCCGGCGCGATCCCGTAGCTCCCGATAGATGCGCAGGGCTTCCTTGTAACTTTGTTCCGCTTGTTCCAATGAGCTGAGCGAAAGGTAAATATCCCCCAGCGTGTCCAATCCCTGCGCTTCTAAGTGTCGGGCTTGAATCCGCCGTGCCTGGGCGATGGCCTGCGTGGCCAGCTCTTTGGCCTGGGTGTAGCGGCCCATCCTTGCCCCCACGGCTGCTTGCTGAAGCATTGTCATCACTTGAGGGATTGGGTCTGTCATAGTCTCGGCGAGTTGCGCCATTTCTGCCAGGTCTGCCTCCTGATCTTGGTACTTCCCCTGTATTCCCTGGGCTTGGACGCGCCTGGATAGCAACGTGTAAAGTTGTTGCGGCGTGGCTTCCATTTGCGGGCGACGGGCAATTTCCAGGGCGCGGGAAAAATACTGTACGGCAGACGCTCCGGCGTATGCATGAAGTGCTTTTTGACCGGCCAATTCGTTGTAGAGCATCGCTTGTTCATCGTTCCCGGCATTGTCGAAATGCCAGGCCAGCAGCTCCGCGATCTCCTCCGCCGGGAAGTGCGCTAAGAGCGTCTGGGCGATGAGTTCGTGGCGTTGCTGCCGCTCGCTCTCCTCCAGCGTGTGGTAGATAGCCTGGCGTATCTGCTCATTGCGGAAACGGTACAGTGGCTGCTCCGGTCGGGAGACCATCCCCAGGATATGATGGCGCACGCTTTCAACGAGCCGGGATTGCAACTTAGTGGGCGACAGGCCCAGCACTCGTGCCAACAAAGTTATATCCAGCCATAGCCCGGCTACCGCGGCCCATTGCAGCAGATCAAGTTGCCGAGGGCCTAGGCGGCTTAGCTGTTTCTGGGTGATCGCCTGGATATCCGGCGTGGTGTTTGCAAATCCGCTCGTATCAAGGTGCCAGGTGTAGCCATCGTTCCACAGATACGATTCATCTGCCAGGCTGTGGATCAGACTTTCAATGAAGAAGGGATTTCCCCCGGTTTCCTTGAGCAGCCAAGGGAGCAGGTCCGGTGGCAGTTTGGGGGATTCTTCCGGTACTTCTCCCAGCATCGTTTGTACCAGGGCCGTGGTGCAAGATTCGTTTAGCGGCTCCAGCACCAGCAGATTACAAGGCGTGTTATCCAATACCGGCGTGGATTGTGATTTACGGCGACGAATCAGGTGCGCCGCCTGCGCCAGTGGCGAGAGTGGATGCGTGATGGTGAGTTCTGCATCCCGATAGAGTCCCAGGATGGCGATCTGTCCCTCCGGCGCACGAGTGCATAGAGTGTGCAATAGTTCTATAGTTTCATCGTCGGCGTGATGTAGATTTTCCAGGATGAGCAGCAGGGGCGTCTCGCTTTCCAGCAGGAAATTGACCGCCGAAGTCAGCAGAATGGACTTTTTATTCGTCACGTCTGGGGAGGGTTGAATCCCGGCGAAATCATCGCTCAGCTCCGGCATCAAGCGGGTTAGCACCGCTCCATAATCGCGTAGTTTGTGTGGATGGTTCTCTTTGTAGTAGGCGATCAGTTTCCTGAAAATGGATAGCCAGGCGTAGTAAGGAACGGTGATCTCCTCGCGGCAAACACCTTCGGCTACAAGGAAGGGCTGAGTGGCGGCATAGGCTTTAAGTTCCTGCGCCAGGCGCGTTTTACCTACCCCCGCCTCACCGGCGAGGAAAACAGTTCGCCCTTGGCCCTGCTGGGCGCGTTTTAGGATGCCTTGGAGGTAAGCCAACTCAAATGTGCGGCATACAAAAGCCCCGTTTTGTAGCGGGGGGTGTGCAGAGATCGTGGCGTGGGGCGGCCCTATGATCCGCAGGTCTTGAAGCACCTCTTTGGCGGATGTGTACCGTGCTTCAACGGTTGGAGCTAACAGTTTTCCGGTGAGCATCCGCAGTTCCAAAGGGATGGTGGTTAGATTCAAGTGATCGCGATCCGGCAATTCCCCGCTGATCACTTCATACAGCGAGACGCCCAAAGCGTATAAATCCGCGCTGGGGGTGACCGGCTCTCCGCGTAACACCTCCGGCGCGAGGTAAGCCGGCGTGCCGCGCAAGGTACTTTCATCAGAATGTGCCGTGAGCTGCCGTACCAACCCGAAGTCCACCAGCTTGACTTTGCCGTTAGGCGAGATGCGGATGTTGCTGGGTTTGAGATCAAGGTGCAAAAATCCGCGCTCGTGGATGTACTGCAAGGCGTTACACAGTTGGATGAGCACAGAAGTGGTGCTTCCTAAATCCGGCTGTCCTTTTTCCGCCCTTTGCTGTGCGCCTAAGGTACTCCAATCATCGCCGGGGATGTACTCCATGGTGAAGTAATGCCCCTGCGGCTCTGTGGAGCTGCCGAATTCGTACACCCTAACGAGATTGCGGTGCTGAAGCTGTTCCAGAGCGGTGAACTCTTCCTTGAATTGGGCGAGGGTTTCTTGAGAGTGTTTCTCCGGTAGGAACTTCAGCGCGATCTGCTGGTGATACAACAGGTCTTCCACTAAATACACGGTGCTGGTCCCCCCGGCATTTAGTTCTTGGAGCACTCGGTAACGCTGGTTAATTAAAGTTGGCATAGGTTACCTTCTCTAACAGAACTTGAACACTACACTTATTATATAACACTTTTTCAACCAGTCACGGATAGTTATGTGACCATGATTTTCGCTCAAGCAGATTGAAGAGCCTTGGGCATAGGATTGTTGAAACCTCCTTGCGAAACCGGCGACGGGACAACCGGCGGATCATCTGACGGACGCGCGTACCTGGGCACGTAGCTCCGACGATATATAATTGTGGAGGATAGCTAACGAATCAGAGGAGCACATGAAACCTCCGCCAGAAGAACAGACGATCCTCCAACGGGCGAAGCAAGGTGATAAAGATGCCTTGGGTCAACTTTACGAGTGGTACGTGGATGCGGTGTATCGCTTTATGCTGTAC
>WFQZ01000227.1 GCA_015486785.1 Thermoflexales bacterium | reverse complement strand
TGCCCATGTTGCTCATTCCCGTGCTGCTGGTGAAGCTGTGCTTCTTTGTGCCCTTGCTCCTTCCGGTGGATGATTTGGCGTGAAATTGGCCTCCGGCTGTTGATTTGGAATGAAACTGGCCCGACTTCCTGGTTTTCTTCTTCCCACTCTCGCTCATACGATTCCTCCTAGGCTAATGCTGATGGTTGGACAGGCTGATGTGTCTTACATTTGAACGCAAGACCTGGGTCTGCGTCGCGCTATTCCCCCAACGTGTGCTGGAGATAGGCTTCCATAAACGGGTCCAATGCGCCGTCGAGCACCGCCGTGACATTGCCGCTTTCGTAGCCGGTGCGGTGATCTTTGACCATTTGGTAAGGGTGCTGCACGTAGGAGCGGATTTGGTTGCCCCAACCGGCATCCACGTGCTTGCCTTTGAGGCTGCTGATGGCCTCGCGGCGTTTCTGCTCTTCTATCTGTGCCAGCCTGGATTTGAGTACGCGCAAGGCTGTTTCGCGGTTCTGGGTCTGCGAGCGTTCGTTCTGGCACGATACGACCAGCCCTGAGGGCCGATGGCGGATGCGGACGGCGGTTTCGTTCTTCTGCATGTGCTGTCCGCCGGCGGATGAGGCGCGGAAGGTCTCGATCTCCAGATCGGCGGGGTTGATTTCCACCTGCACCGCATCGCCGAGGTCGGGCCATACTTCCACCAGCGCGAAGGAGGTGTGGCGGCGGTGTGCCGCGTCAAACGGCGAGAGGCGCACCAGCCGATGCACGCCCCTTTCGGATTTCAGGTAGCCATAGGCGTATCGCCCGCCGATGCTGACGGTTGCGCTTTTGATGCCGGCTTCTTCGCCTTCCAGCGAGTCCAGGATTTCGGTCTTGTAGCCGTGCCGTTCGGCCCAGCGGAGGAACATTCGCAGGAGCATGGCGGCCCAGTCCTGCGCGTCCGTGCCCCCGGCTCCGGCGTGGATGGCCAGGATCGCGTCGCTGCGGTCGTGAGGGCCGGAAAGCAGCAGGCGGAATTCCGCTTGGTCCAGTTCTTGTTCCAGTTGCGCTGTTTCGGCGGCCAAGTCCGAGGCCAATTCGTCATCTTCCATGGCGGCCAGCTCCAGCGTATCCGCGATCCGCTGACGCAGGTGCTGCCAATAGTCAAGCTCCTCTTGCAGCTCGGACAGACGTTGCATGACTTGGCGGGCGCGTTCCGGATCATTCCACAGTTCCGGAGCGGCTGATTGCTGCTCCAAGTCGTTCAGGGTGTTCTGCTTTTCCGCTAAGTCAAAGCCGCCTCCAGATGGCCTCCACGCGGGAGGCGAGATTTTCCAGTCGCTCGATCAAGTCGCTCATTGTTTAGGTCTCCTTAGAGATGTGAAGTTGGTTCACCATTCAAAGCTCTGGATCACGATGATCCCTTGTTCTTGAGCCGATTTCAGTACGCCGGGGCGGGCGTGGTGGGTGAGTAGCAAGGGGATGATTTCCACATCCGGGTATTCCAGGCGCACGATGTCCACCTGGTCTTTCAGTTGCTTGAAGGCCGAGACCCGCTGATTGCGTTGCCGCCGTTCGTCCAGACGTAGTTTTGTCTCGCCGATGATCAACACTTCGTGTCCATCGCGAGTGCCGCGCCCGAAGAGGTTGATCTCCGTGCTGTGGATGTAGGTTCTGATGAATCGCTCGTGGAGTTTGATGCCGTATTCTCGTTCCAGCAGAGCCGGAATCAGGCGGTAGGCTTCGTTTTCCAGGGAGTAGGAGACGCTCATGCTCAGCCCGCCCAGCATCTGATTCGTTTCGCGGATTTGTTGGGTCAGGGCTTGAATCTGGCGGCTGGTTTCTTGCTGGACTTTGGTCAGCTCTGAAACCTGCTTGGTGACTAAGTCAACCCGCACGGCCAGCTCTTCCATCCATTTCGCCATGCGCTGCTGCGCTACAGTCAGCTCTTCTACCCGCTTCTCAGTACGCTGTTGCGCTACGGCTAAGTCTTTTACTTGTTTCTCGGTGCGCTGCTGCGCTACGGCCAGCTCTTCCATCCGTTTCTCGGTGCGCTGCTGCGCTACGGCCAGCTCTTCCATCCGTTTCTCGGTGCGCTGCTGCGCTGCGGCCAGCTCTTCTACCCGTTTCTCGGTGCGCTGCTGCGCTACGGCCAGCTCTTCCATCCGTTTCGCCATGCGCTGCTGTGCTACGGCCAAGTCTTTGACCACCCCTTTGAGTTCGTTGAAATCCCAAGACTTGACCAGGGTGTCATAAGCTCCGGTCACGACATCGGCTAACACGGCACTCTGGTGAGGGGAGAATGCGGTGTTCAGTTTGTTCTTGATGTCTATCCGGGTGTACATAGTCCCTCCTTTAACCTACTGACTGCCCAGCAGCCCGTTGACGAAGGCTTCGCGGTCGAAGGGGGCGAAGTCGTCGAGTTGTTCGCCCGTTCCCACGAAGCGCACCGGTAAGCCGAGCTGATGCCCGATGGCCAGCACCATCCCGCCTTTGGCGCTGCCGTCCAGCTTGGCGAGGATGATCCCGCTGATTTTTACCGCCTTCAGGAAGCTGTGAGCCTGCATTAAGCCGTTCTGCCCGGTGGCGGCGTCGAGCACCAAGAACGTTTCGTGCGGTGCCCAGGCCACGCGCTTGGCGATGACGTGGCGGATCTTCTTCATCTCGGCCATCAAGTTGTGCTGGGTGTGCAATCGCCCCGCCGTATCTACGATCAGGATGTCGGCCTTGCGGGATTGGGCGTACTGGATCGCGTCATAAGTCACTGCGCTGGGATCGCCGCCCTCCGCTCCGGCGATGACGGTCGCCCCGATGCGTTCGCCCCACACTTTGAGTTGGTCTATCGCGGCGGCGCGGAAGGTGTCGGCGGCGGCCAGCACCACTCGCTTCCCGGCGCGTTGCCAACGCGCCGCCAGTTTGGCGATGCTGGTGGTCTTCCCCGAACCGTTTACCCCGATGACCAGCACCACGGCTAACGGCCAATCCAAGTTCAACGGCTCCGGCTCCGGCAGCAGGGCCAGGATTTCCTCGCGTAAGGCCTGTTGCAGGTCGGCGGAGCGATACAGCCCCTCCTCCGTGACGCGCGCGCGCAGCCGTTCCACCAGGGCCAACGTGGTTTCGACACCCACGTCGCCTTGCAGCAAGATCGCCTCTATGTCTTCCCACGTCTCCTCGGTGATGTCTCCACTGCCTAGGATCGTGGCAATTTGACTAAAGACGGTGTTGCGAGTTTTGCGCAGGCTTTCGAAGATTCCTTTCATGCTGGGACACTCCTCAATTTGGGGTTGCTAAGTTGATTATAACGGCGGGATTGACCAAGTCAAGAATTGGGATCACAAAACGGGGCAGCACGAGGCTGCCCCGTTGCTAGTAGAGGAACGTTAGGAGTTGTTGCGCACGATGAGCGGGAGGAAGATTTGGTGCTTTTCACTGACGGTGATGCTGGCCGCAGCCGAGCCATGCTGCCCGTCGGCGGTGGTGAAGATGGCCTGGTTGAAGGTGGGGATGGTGCCGGTTTCAGCGTCCTCGCTGAGATCGGCGGAGAAGGTGATGGTGACCACTTGCCCCGCGCCCAGATCGTTCTTCCAGGTGACGACGTTGCCGTTGACCGCTGCGCCGTTCTGCTGCCCCCAAGCCTTAAAGGTGAGGTCGCCCGGCAGGACGTCCGTCATCTGCACGGAGGCCGTGATGCCGCTGCCGGCTTCCAGGCGGATCGCGTAGCTGATCACGCTGCCGGGGAAGATCGGCCCGGTGTTGAGCAGTGTCTTGGCGATGGTGACCGGCGCGGTGGCGATGGTGAAGCTGGCCGAAGCCGATCCCGCCTTGGCGTTATCCGCTTTGTAGGTCACGGTGTTCACCACGTCAGGTGCGGCGGCATCGGCGTTGACCGTCGCCGTGAAGACGAAGGTCTTGCTGGAGTTCGCCGCGATGTTCCCTTGCCAGGTGATGATGGTGTTGCTGATGGTGGCACCGGTGGGTTGTTTCACCCAGCCGCCGAAGGTCAGGGCGGAGGGGATGACGTCGCTCATCACCGCGTTGGTGGCTGAGACGCCGGCCCCAACACCGAGATCAATGGTGTAGGTGACTACGTCCCCCGGCTTGACCACTTCGTCCGTGGCTACGCTCTTGGTCGCGTAGAGTGCGGCTTGATTCAGCCCGAAGGTGGCGACCACTACATCGTGGTCGGAGACCCGCCAGACAACCGGATCATAGGTGTAGGGCTTGTAGGGGTAGTCGGCGTCAATGTGCAGCGGCGACATAGCCTTGAGGCGGGCAAAGCCGGAGGGCGATGCCAGGATGTGATCGAGAATCTGGGATACGCCGTTGTGGATGTAGCTGTATTGCTTTTCCTGCGGCAGGGTGAACCAGGTGTTGGTAAAGGTGTTGTTGGCGTAGAGGGCTTGCAGCGGCTCCGAATCCTCAAAGTCATTGAGATCGCCCATCATGAATACATCGGGGGTGGTGGCGGAGAACTGCGCCGCCAGTCCGTGGACGAACTGCGCTTGTTGCAGGCGGCGGCGAGCACCTGCAGCCCCGCCCAACATAGACTTGAAGTGGTTGCCGATCACTACGACTCGCACATCCGTGCCGTTGTAGCTCACCGTGCCGGTGACGACCACCGGGCGGCGGGAGAAGAGCGGGTACATCCCTTGCTCTTGACATTCGTTCCACATCGGGTCGTAGTTGGAAGAACCGCTGCCGTCTACCGAGCAGCTCTGGTAAGCGGTGGATGCCGTCACGTTGGAGACCTTGTCGGTGCGCCACAGCACCGCAACCCCATGCCCACCCACATCGGCGTGGGAGTAAGCGTAGTCGTAAGCGCAGCCTTGCCCACTCAGGCGGCTGATGAGTGTGCTCATCGTGGTGTCAACGTCGATTTCCTCCATCGCCAGGAAGGAGGGGCAGCCCATTTGCAGGACGGCGGTGACGACTTTCCCCATCTTGGGATCGTCCGTGGTGCCGAAGTTGAGCGTGTTGAACGTGCCGACGGTGAACTCATCGGCTGCGGCTGCCGGCCACGAAGGAACGGTGCTGGGAGGTTGCTTGCTGGTGACGACTTGCCAAGCGTCATTTTGCTGCGTGATGATGTCGTAGTTCCCGTAGGAGTAGGCCAGCGGGCCATCGGTGTTGGTGACGATGCTGCCTACGATTAAGCCCGGCGCATTGCTGCCGTCAATGTCGCCGTAGAACTCGTAATTGCGCACGCCCACCGGCAGACCGGCGTAAGGCCCGGTGCGGATCACGTGGGTGAAGGGCCATTTGCTGTCTATGACCTGGATGGCGTTGTAGCTGGTCGGCCCGACCACGGTTGTGGTGTTGGGGTAGGTCACGAGCATGCCTTCCAGGGACTCCCAGTAAGTCGCCGCGCTGGCGGCCTCACCGGGCGGGTCGAGGACGACCTTGGTGGGCACTGTGTACGTGCCCTTGTGCCCGATGTTACTTGAGCCGCTGATGTTGAGCACCGTTTCACACTCATCGCCGCTGGCGAGGCAATCGGTGTTCCACTCGGAGAATTCCTGCACCTCACCGGTGACCGTCACGAAGTCCCCCACCACGACGCCGGGGTTTGTGTTCTTGGCGTACTTGACGAATATGCCGTCGGAAGTAGTGGTGTCGCCATCGCCGTTGGGGTCCTGCATAAAGAAGCCGTCGAAGTCGCCGTTCCGGCTGTTGCCTTCGAAGAAACCGGTGACCACCCCGATGGTCTTGGCCGATTGGCCGACATACGGCGAGAATCGCCCGTTGCCTTGGATGAGGTAGATCGGCGTGTACCCGCCGATGGTGGTCGCCACGGCTTGACCGGTGGTCGGCGTTACCCAGTTCGCTGCGTGGACGGCGTAGGCATCGTTGATAATGTTCGTTCCCATTTCGCCGGTGGCGGTGACCACGAAGTGTACTTGCGCCGAGGTCATACTGGGGATGCAGGCCACCGTCCAACTGACGACCGCGCCGTTCAGCGTGCCGCCGTCTTCGGCGGAGGCGAAGGTGGCGTTGGTCGGGACTACGTCGGTGATCACCACGTTGGTTAAGGATAGCTCCGTGGTGTTCATCACGGTGATTTCGTAGGTGAAGGATTTGCCCTGAGCAATGCTTTGGGGCGCGGCCTTCTGGATGGAGACGCTGCGCTCTTTGAGCACATCGTTTTCCGTGCGCGGCATGATCTTGTACTGACCGTAGTCGTACGCCAGCGGCCCGCGTACTACGGCGTAGGTATCGTTGGCGGATGTGTCTACGTGGTACATCCAGTCGTCCACCTTGGCGGCCCCGCCGCTGGCATCGGTGAAGGTCCAAATGCCGTGGGTGTCAGTTCCCACCGTCACGGTGATGTTGTGGACTTCCACGAACACGCCCTCGTATGGCTCTGAGTCGGCTTGCGAATTGTAAGGAATCTCGGCTGCGGTGACCACGGTGGGGGCCGGAATTGGGTTCCCGGAGCTGAGCACCGTGTATGAGGAGTATCCGATCTCGGTGACGCCGTAGTACTCCTTGACCGTCCCGGTGACGAGGACTGTATCCCCTATGGCGGGTTGCTTGGAGGAGCTGTAGACGTAAATCCCGTGCCAGGCTCCTGGGGCCTCGGCGATGAAGTACCCTTTGCCGCTGTACACTGCGTAGACCGTGCCTTCGACTTGAACTTGTTCTCCGTTGTACGGAGAGACGTCGCTAGTCCCCGGATCGTCCACGTGTTGGATATCGTAGATGCTGACCATCGGGATGGTAACGGTTAGGACGCCGGTGTCACCTGTGTAAGGGATGCCGCTTTTATCGGCGTAAGTCCATCCGGCGTGAGGGTTGCCTGTGCCCCAGTTGAGGTCATAGCGCGTGGTGTAAGAGAACACCCCGGCGACGGTGGGCGTGACTGCGCCCATGTATTCGTCGTTGTTGCTGTGATCCATGTTGTAGGTTGCGGGGAGCCACGTCCAGTTGGCCGGGTCGGCATCATTGCCGTAGCCTACCTCGGCCTTGATCCCGCGCCCTGGGCCTGCTTGATTGGTGAGTGTATCTACCCAGATCTGACCATAGATGTTGTCTGTTTTCGTGCCCACGGTGGTGGTTAGGGTTTTGGGCCATTGCAGGTTCGCCCAGCCGATCTGCGCGTTGCGGTAGTCATCAACCTGGGCATCGCCAATGATCGTGTAATTCGTGAGCGAGGGGTTGATCCAATTGCGATACTCGACGCCGTCGCTGACGACGTACCACCGATAATCGAAGCTCGATCCGGCGGGCATGTTGCTCAAAGTCGCGGTGAAGACGCTGCCGGTGGTGTCGGAGATGGTTTTTAGCTCCGGTATTAACGTGATGGAGCCAGGGAATTCGATGAACAGATTATCGCCCTGTCGGATCACATCTTCCAGGTCGTGGTACACGAACGTGATCGTGGCGTACTGCGTGCCCACGTCAAACGTGGCCGTATCGCTGAGCACCGCCGAGCCGGAGTAGATCGCCGTATTGGTGACCGTATCCCCGTAGCCGCCGACGTGATTCGCGGTGAAGGCGACCGTCAGCGTCTCTCCTGCGGTGATCGTGCCTTGCCAGGTGATTACATCATTGTTGACCGTGGCCCCGCTCGGCTGAACGAGCCAGCTCCCGAAATCTACCTCGGTGGGCAGGGTATCGGTGAGCAGCGCGTTGGTTTCGCTTACCGTTGTGGGGTTGTCGACCGCGATGGTGTAAGTCACCGTGCCGTGGTAAGCCACCGTCTGCGGGACGACGTCTTTCATCATCATCACCTGCTGCGGGGTGTTAATCATATGCCACCCCAGGTACGTGAATGTGTCTTGGGGATAGCCCGTCCACTCAGTCGCTGGATCGAAGGCGTCGTAGCCGTCGGTGTCACCCTGCATGATCTCCGGCTTGCGGACGAGGGTGTGATCTTTGGTGGTGGTATCACCGCTGCCCCAGGCAGAACCTGGGTCGACGCCGATCTGGCCGATCACGTCAATGATCTGCCCGTCGTGGAAGAGTGCCACGGCATCATCGCCGTTGAAGTACACGGCGGCCGGGTAGCTAAACAGCATATCGGCCTGGTCAAGGATAGCGTTATCTGCCGCATCTGAGGCCAGCACAAACACATCTCCGTCAGCCACCGTGCCGGTGATCGCGTTGACTCTGGATGGCGACGACGCGCCGTTGGAATACAGCGCGACCGTGTAGTGGCCGGTGAGAGCGATTGCGCTGCCGGTGCCGTTGTAGATCTCCAGGGCCTTGTTGTTGCCGCTCCCTTCGATGTATTCGGAGAAGAAAAGCTCTGTCGGCCCGGCGGGTTTGGCGGCTACCTGCTGCGTTGTCGCCAGCCATACCCCGGCGAATGCCATCATCAGTGCCAGGGTCAGAAGTGCCCCGGCCTTTCGTTGTTGAGTATTCATCTGTAGTACCTCCTAAAGTTAGTTATGAAATAGAATACTAAAGTTACGTGTGCTAAGTTTGGGTAATTTCTGCGGGACACCTCCTTTCCTATACGTAGGGGCAAGTAGGGGCAAGATACCTCTTGCCCTTGAGGGGCAGAGACCTCTTTCCCCCATTTCATCGTGGGCGTAGTATACCCATCTTACGGGTTTTTCCAATGCTGGCGGGACTGATGCGCTGCGGCTGGGGTATACTTGAACTTGCGGCGCACTTCACAGTGGCCGACGACAAGCGCAGCGCAAGTTGAAGGAGGGCGTTCGGTGTCACAACAGAGAGATAACATCATTGCACAGTGGGCCTTGGTGGGCGGCGGCTCCGTGTGGGGCGCGGCCTTGCTCCGCACCTTGACCGTCACGCTGCACCTGGGGCCGCTTTACGGATGGCCGGGTCTCGCTCTGGGCGCGATGGGCGGCGCATTGGTGGGCCGGCTCGCGCGGCGGATCGTGCCGCCGGTGGCCGGATGGGCGTTGCTTTTGCCGCTGGTGGATTTGTGGGGCGGGGATGTCCCCTGGCGCGGGCCGACGTTGCTGCTCGCCTCGGCGGGACTGCTGCTCTGCCTCGGCTGGGGATTCCCCCGCTCACGCCGCGAGGGGTTGCTCCTGGCGGTGCTGCTGCCGCTGGCCGTGTACCTGCCGGATTTGTCGCCCTACGTGGGGCGGGCCGATACGTTTGAGTTTCAGGTGGTTGCGCCGCGCCTGGGGATCGCCCATCCCAGCGGCTACCCGCTCTACATCCTCATCGGCAAGCTGTTTTCGCTGCTCCCGCTGGGCACGCCCGCGTGGCGGCTCAATCTTTCCTCCGCCGTCTTCGCCTCGCTGGCCGCCGGGGCCTTGTATCTGGCCTTGACGGAGGATGACCCGCCGCCGCTGCGCCTGGCTCTGATCCCCGCGTTCACGCTGGCCTTTTCCCCGACCTTGTGGCCGCGTGCCATTGAGGCGGAGGTGTACGCGCTCAACGCCTTCTTGGTGGCGGCGACTTTGTGGCTGGGGGCGCGGTTCGTCGC
>WFQZ01000226.1 GCA_015486785.1 Thermoflexales bacterium | reverse complement strand
TGTTACAAGCTCGCGCCGCGCACCACGGCACGACCCCGGAGGATGAATTGGGGCAGATCACGGCGAACATTCCCTTGCGCCGCATGGCCTCACCGGAGGAGTTCGGGCAGGTGGCGGCCTTCCTGCTTTCTCCGGCGGCTTCGTACATCAGCGGCGTGACGTTATCCGTGGATGGCGGGATGACCCGTGCGCTGTTGTAATTTTGGGGGCTTCGGGTATGCTGGCGGCCTATGGTAAAGAAAAGTGCCCCGTGTGATCCTCCTGAGCCAACGTTGTTGGCGTGTGCGCACAGCATTATCGAAGGTGTGCCGCGTTTGTCTCGCCTGATGCGGAAGGACTTGCGCATTCATAGTGCCGGTATGTTTACCGAGCCACAGTTCCGCGTGATGGCGCAGTTGTACCGTGAAGGGCAACAGTGCCTTTCTGACTTGGCCGAGTATCTGGGGGTCTCGCTGCCCACCATGTCCAAACTCGTGCAGGGGTTGGAGTCGCGGGGGCTGGTGGCCCGCACGCGCGACGAGCGAGATCGCCGCCGGATCGTGCTGGGGCTTACCGACGTGGGCGTATCGGAGTACGAATCGCTCTTGCGTTGTACCGAGGCGCATCTGGTGGATTGGATCCGTGACTTCACGCCGGAGCAATCCCGCCAGGTGATTGAGAGCTTCGCTTGGCTGCGGGAGGCGTTCTGCCGCGTGGAACTGCCGGAATCATACGAGGACGAGGCTTATACGAAGCTCTTACCATCCGATGAGGGGGGAGAAGATAGGCAATAGGACTATTTTCCTATTGCTTTTTGGGGACAGATCGGGTAAGATATAGTCAGGTTGTAGGTAGTAATCAATTTCAAACATCTTAAAAGGAGGTGCTCAAATGTTGTATCTACCGCGTGAGGAAGGACAGGGCTTGGTAGAGTATGCCCTTATCCTGGTTTTGGTGGCCGTTGTTGTGATCGCCGTTCTGACCGTTATGGGTCCGCAGATCGCCAACGTCTTCAGCTCCATCGTCAATAAGCTGAGCGGCAACTAAGTTGTAAAGCTCATTTCATCATGCTAAACCCCCCGTTAAAAACGGGGGGTTTGGCGTTCTATAGGAAAACACCCCACGCCTGAAAAATTCAGGGTGGGGTGTTTCTTTTGGGCACAGGTTACACTTTGTAGCACGCTACCAGATGTCCATTGCCTTTGTCTTGCAGCGGCGGATGCGGGCGATCTCGGCACGTTTCATCGGCCAGCGGGCAGCGGGCGTAGAAGCGGCAGTGGGGCGGCGGATCAATGGGCGCACTGATGCCGCCTTTGATGTCAATGACTTGCCGCTTGATCCGTGGATCGGGGATGGGGACGGCGGAGATCAACGCGCGGGTGTAGGGGTGCTGCGGTTGGTGTAACAGTTCCTCGGTGGGGGCCTGCTCCACGATCTTGCCGAGGTACATTACCCCGATGGTATCGCACATGTAACGGGCTACGGCCAGGTCGTGGGTGATGTAGAGGTAGCTGACGTTCATCTCGGCGGCCAGTTCCATCATCAGGTTCATGACGCCGGTGCGGATGGATACGTCCAGCATAGAGGTCGGCTCGTCGGCGACGATGAAGGAGGGGTTGACGACCAGCGCACGGGCGATGGCGATGCGCTGTCTTTGTCCGCCGGAAAGTTCGTGCGGGAAGCGGAACATGAAGCTGGTGGCGGGGGTCAATCCCACGCGCTCCAGGAGCGTGGCTACGCGCTCTTCGCGCTCGCTGATGTTGCCGATGCCCTGGACGGCCAGCGGTTCGGCTACCGTGTCGTAGATGGTGCGGCGCGGGTTCAGGGATTCGTAGGGGTCTTGGAAGATCATCTGTACCCGTCTGCGGAAGGCTTTCATGCTCGCGCCTTTGCGGTAGGCGATGTCTTCCAGGTTGCCTTGTTCGTCTTGGATCAGGATGTGGCCGTCTGTTGGTTCGTAGAGCCGGACGAGCAGTTTGCCGGTGGTGGTTTTGCCACAGCCTGATTCGCCCACCAATCCCATTGATCCGCCGGAGGGAATCTCAAAGTTCAGGTCGTCCACGGCATGAATGAAGTTATGCGGCTTGCGCAGGAATCCCCCGCCCACGGGGAAGTATTTTTTCAGCCCGGAGACTTTGAGCAAGGGGGAATTAGTGGTGGTCATTGTGCACCTCCATTGGATGCCAGCAGGCAACGTAGTGTTCTCCGCCTACGTTCTCGAAGGGCGGTTGTTTTTCTTTGCAAATGTCGGTGGCGAAGGGACAGCGTGGGTGGAAGCGGCAGCCGGTGGGCGGGTAGAGCAGGTCCGGAGGCTCGCCGGGGAGGGTGGTGAGGTCGTGTTTTTCGCCTTTGATGCTGGGGAAGGCTCGCATTAGGGCGTAGGTGTAAGGGTGGAGGGGACGCTCGAAGATGTCCACGCCGCTGGCGAGTTCGGCCATCCGCCCGGCGTACATCACGCCGATGTGATCGCTTACCTCCGCGATCACGGCGATGTCGTGGGAGATGTAGATCATGCTCATGCCCAGCTTCTGTTGGATTTTCTTCATCTCGCGCAGGATACGGTCTTGCACAATCACGTCCAGCGCGGTGGTCGGCTCGTCGGCGATGATGATGTCCGGCTCACAGGAGAGGGCCATCGCGATGACGGCGCGTTGCCTCATCCCGCCGCTGAATTCGTGGGGATAGCGGTGCATCAGGGCCGGGTCGAGTCCGACCAGCTCAAACAACTCGGCGACCCGTTCCTCTGCCTCGGCCTTGTTTTTGATCATGTCGTGCAGGTCTAAGGCCTCAACGATCTGATCGCCGACTGTGTACACCGGGTTGAGCGCGTTCATCGCGGCTTGGAAGACCATCGCGATCTTGCGCCAGCGGAACTTGAGCAGTTGGTCGTAGCTCATGGTGATGATGTCTTCCCCGTCAATGAAGATGCTGCCTTGTTTGATCTTGGCGTTGTCGGGCAGCAGGCGCATCAACGAGAAGGCGATGGAGGTCTTGCCGCAGCCGGATTCCCCGACCAGCCCCAGGGAATGGCCTTTTTCCAACGAAAAGGTCACGCCGTCAATTGCCGATACGTCTCCCTTGCGGGTGGTGTAGTGCATGACCAGATTTTCTACTGCGAGAATAGGGGTTTCTTTACTCATTATGCACCTCATCGTTTCCGCAAGCGGGGATTGACGACTTCATCCATTGCCCGGCCCACCAGGTAGAAGGCGGCGCAGAGCAAGGTGATGGAAAGACCTGCCGGGAACATCAAGTACCAGTATTTCCAACTGTTGAGCAAGTAGCCCGCTGCTTGTGCGGTTTGGATCATCAGGCCCCAGCTCATGCGGATGTCCAACAGGCCGAAGAAGGAGAGTACCGCTTCGGAGAAGATCGCGCCGGTGACGGTGAACATCATGTAGAGGAAGGAGAGCGGCAGCAGGTTGGGCACCAGGTGGGTGAAGATGATGTGTCCGTCGCCACCGCCGGCAATTCGCGCCGCTTCAATGTAGGATTTCACTTTGATGGTGAGGGCTTGGGACTTGATGACAATCGTTGTGCCACCAAATCCCGCTAAGATGCCGTAGACGATTGCCAGGTGGATCATCTTGAATTGGAAGAGGGAGCTGAGGACGATGAGGATGGCGATAAACGGCAGCATCATCATCACGTCGGCCATACGCATAAAGAGGATGTCAATCAGCCCGCCGTAGTAGGCGGAAACCGCGCCCACGGTGGTGGCGATGAGCACCGTGACCAGGGCCGCGCCGACGCCGAGCAAAAATTCTGAGCGGGTGCTGTACATAAGCTGGCTCAGAACGTCACGCCCCAGCGGGTCGGTGCCCAGAATGTGGCGGAAGGATGGCTTGTACATCGGATTGTCCGGCTGCGGCAGCCAGGACGGCGGGGAAGGGTGGATTAGAGTCTTGAAATCGTAGCCTGTGATGGGATCGTAGGTTCCCGGATCCCAGACTGTGGCCATTAGGATCGGGTGCAGGATGGCGAGAAGGGCGAAGAAGACGATGATCACCAGGCCTACCATCCCGACGGGGTTTTCTTTGAAGATGTCCCATCCGGTTTTGAGCGATTTCCTCATCAGCCGGAGCCGCATTTTCCACAGTGAGGTGGGGGCGGATGAGGTTGTGTGTGCTGTATTATTCATCGTTCACTCCTTAGCTGTAGCGTATGCGCGGGTCAAGGAAGGCGTAGGTGATGTCGGCCACCAAGTGCGCCAGCAACGAAAGCACGCCAATGAAGCTCAGCGTTCCCATCACCAGCGGGATGTCCTCTTGCGTGGTGGCGTTGAGGAGCGTGAGTCCCATGCCGGGCCACGAGAACACCGTTTCGGTGATGATCCCTCCGCTGATGACCGAGGGCAGGCTGATGATAAGTCCCGTGAAGACCGGCAACAGCGCGTTTCGGGCTGCGTGTTTATCTCGCACCAGCTTTTCGGGCAACCCTTTAGCCCGCGCCGTCTGGATGTAATCTTCGCGTAACGTTTCCAGCATCGTTTGGCGCGTCATCAACATCGTGCCGGCAAACCCCACCAGTGTCAGCGTGACGATGGGCAGGATCATGTGTTTGGTGATGTCCCAGGCCAGTGGGCCGATGTCTACCATCGCCCATCCGCCGATGGACACGGCCAGGATGATCACTGTGGCAATGAGGCGGGTGCGGTTACGTTTGGTATGAGATAAATTCCGCGTGAAGTAGGCCATAATCAGCCAGATGACAAATGCGGCGGTAGCAGTCCACAGCATTCTGGTGAAGACGTAGTTGGCTTTGGTGAGGCTGTCGCTCATACCGGGGATGTCCACCTTGCGCCAGAGGATCGGCGTGAGGAATTTCCCCAGTGGCAGCCAGTGGAGTCGCGCTCCAAAAATGAAGATCATCATCAGGGCAAACCAGGGAGTGAAGACGGTATACAAAGTTACCCCGACGATGGTTGAGCCATATTCAAAGAAGCCTCCGCGCTGCCAGGCTAAGGCGCGACCCATAGAGAACCCGACGACAAATTGGACGATGGTCGCCGCCAGGAACAGCACCATTGTGCGCGGGATGCGCTCTTCGAGGATTTCGATCACCGGCGTGGGGTATTCTGAGTAGGAGACCCCCAAGTTGCCGGTGATGAAGTTCTGAAACCAGCGTCCGTATTGGACAAGCACCGGATCATCAAGCCCCAGAGCCTGGCGCGTTCTTTCCCGCACTTCGGGCGGTATATCGGGGTTGGTCAACATGCGGTTGGTCACGTCGCCGGGCATTGCTGTCAGAATCACGAATAACAGGGTTTGGAATACGAACAAAGTGACGAGAATTTGACCGAGCCGCTGGAGGATGTATTTACCCATACTGTTTCACCTGCTCTTTCAGAGTAAAAGATGGGGGGGCGTAGACGTTCAGCCCCCCCGCTTTGATTAAAGCCGATCAGGCAAAAAGGTTACTGAACCGCTTGCACGTAGTTCTGTAGCCCGTAGCCGCCCGATCCAATGCCGTCGTTGATGTCGGTGAAGGGGTAGATCACAGTGTTGTTGTCCCAGGCGTCCCACATGGGGGTGGTGAAGAGGTAGATGTAAGGCAGCTCGGTCGCCAGGGTCTCCTGAATCTTGAAGCTCTCGTCGCGAGCCTTTTCCATGTCCGTCTCGGCGTAGAACTCGTCGCACATCTTGTCGAATGTGGGGTTGGAGTAGTGCCCAACGTTGAAGCCGGCGTCGGTGTAGAAGAAGTCACAAGCGTAGTCGGGGAACGCACTCACACCCCAGCCGAGGATGTACATATCCCAATCGCCGCCACCGAAGACCGCGTCCAAAATGTTGTTGAAGTTGGTCAGGTTGGCCTTGCAGGGGATACCGAGCTGGTTGATCCATTGCTCAATGTACACACCGGCGGTAGCGCGGAGCGGGTCATAACCGGCACTGGGGGCCAGCAGCTCCATCTGCGGCACCGGGGAACCATCGGGCATCTTCATCCCTTCGCCCCAGTCCACCGAACCACCACGGGACTCGTTCCAGGTCGGCTCTTTGTCCCAGGTGTACCCGGCGTCCTTCAACATTCCCACGGCCTTCTCCAGCCGATCCTTGGCGGAAAGGCCGTCGCAGAACAGCGGGACGTTGGGGTTGTACCAGTAGCTGTTGCCTTCGGGGACGATGGTGTTCACCGGGATCGCGGCCCCTTGCAGCAGGTTCTGGGTCAGGAATGTCTTGTCAATCATACAATCAATCGCCTGGCGGACGGCAATGTCGTCCAGCGGCTTGACGTTGAAGTTGAAGGCCATATAGCGGAAGCCATTGGCCGGGTTCTGGGCGGTGGAGATGCCGGGGTTGCCGGAAACCTGATCCACCTGACCACGGCTCAGACCGTTGGGGGTCAGGATGAAGTCAACTTCGCCGGCCTCCAACGCCAACAAGGCCGCATCGGCGTTGTAGATGGAGAACACGACGCTGTTGAACCACGGCCCTTCGGTGTATTCCGCGCTCACATCGCCGCTCTGATCGCCGAAGCCCCACTCGCGGCCACCGGGCCACGCTTCCTTGAGTGCGCCGTTGGCGTATTCCGTGACCTTCAGGCCCTTGTCGTAGTAGCTGTCCACGGCGGAGATTTCGGAATAAGCACCCTTTTCCCATTGGCTGAATTGCCACGCGCCGCCGGAAGGCTCACCGGTTGGGTCTAGCTGGTAGAGCTTCTGTACAATCGCTTCGCGCTTGGCCTGGAAGTCGTCGCTGTCGTGATCCATGTCCGCAATCGCGGCGTACTCATCCAGCAACGGTGCGACCTTCGGCTCCCAGAACGCCTTGTTCAGGATCGGGGACATCAGCACGCCGTACTGATGGCGTGCCAGACCTGGCTTGGTGTGATAGTACAACTTGGCTGTGTGCGCGTCAACTGCCTCAATGTGATCCAGGTAATCCCCGTCGTAGGCTTCCCAGTTCCCGCTGAGATCGAGCGTTAGCACCGTTTGCGCCGTCCAGGCCCAATCTTCCGCCGTGATGGGCGTCCCATCGCTCCACTTCACGTCATCGCGCAGCGGCACGGTGCAGACCCAGAAATCCCCTTCCTGCTCCAGGTCGGAGGGATTATCGGCGGCGATGCCGGGCACGAAATCCCAGCGGTGGGTGGATAGCCCGTAGGCACTCGGCCACTTGCTGCCGTAGACGGCGTAGTTCCAGATGCTGGCATCGGGATCGTAAGCCGCCCAAACGTTCTGCGTCGTCATATCGGAAAGTACGGCGATGCGGTACACATCACCGGGACCACCGACCTTCTCTGTCTCGCCGGTCGGCTCTGGGGTCGCTTCCTCTGTGGGGGCCGGGGTCGCCGTAATCACAATTGGCGTCCCTTCCTTCTCTACCGTCACCACTACCGTCTCAACAACGGTCTTCGGCTGACAAGCGGTGAAAAGAATCCCCACCACTACGAGCAGCCCCGCCAGCACCAACCATTTCTTGCTAAGCATGTTACTCCTCCTGTTTTAATTGGTAATAAAATGGGTCAATGAACTACTGAGGGAATTTTGTACGTTTGGCTATGGGCACCACCTCCTTTTCTTGTGCGATAAAGGTGAGTTCATACCAATCCCCACTAAGCGTTCCTGGAGATACGCAAACTGTAAAGAACGCTTTGTGGCATGCGGCTTGTATAACGGGAGCAGTTTACCATAGGTCTTGCGATGGTCAACTTGAAGGGGGCCGAAGCAACTGCGCTTTGATGGCCGCGCGATCCTCGACGGCGGCCTCCTCCAGGCAGTCTAGGAGGAATAGGCTGCCTTCCAGGTAGTTCCTCAGGTTCTTTGTGTCCAATGTCTCGAACGATTCGATATCAAATTCCCGTTGTAGCCCTTTTCGCACAGCGGCGTCGAAGTCCCGCCATTCTTCGTGGCCCCAGTTCGCTCGCGGGAGCGGCAGATCCATCAGTATCTGGCGCAAGGGGACATGCTCACGTTCCCTGAGCTGCTCTCGCAACATGGTGAGAACCTCGGTCAACCGGAGGGCGCGAGAGGGCAACTTACCTTGGGGGAGCATGGGGAGAAGGATCGCCATCAGCAGGACGTCGAGCGGAGTGGAATCCAGGCCTGAGCCTGAGTAGGTACGGGCGCGAGCGATGGCGCTGGCGATGGCGAAGTTGAGGGAGAGATCTAGGTCGCGGTCGAGGTCAATGTCGCGGGCGAGGTCGAGGGGGCGGGCGAGGTTGAGGTCGCGGGCGAGGGCGATGGCGAAATTGCGGTTGCCGATGATGGCTCGGGCGTGGGCAAGGTCGAGGTCGTGGGTGCGGGCGAGATACGCGGTGATGGAGAGTGTCCAATAAAAGTAAACTGCCCGTACCGCCGCTTGATTAACGTCCACGGCGGCTTGCTCCGCCTCCCGCGCTGCCCACGCCAGCAGACGGGAGAGTACTTTGTCTTTGGCAGCGAGCGCATCCAACGCATATTGGAAGCGGTCGAAGAAGGGCGTGGCGTCATCCAGCAGGCTGGCGGTGAGCAGGAACACCTCCCGCCAGCGGTCGTCGCCGATGTGGGCCATCAGCCGGTCGAGCGTGCCGGAGGCGGCGTTCTGGACGATGTAGCGGGCGGTGAAGTACTCCTGGAAGGTGAGGTGGGCGAAGGTGTAGAGGGCGTGGGCCTGCTCGACGAAAATGCCGTGCTGGGCGGCGATGGCCTGCAGGACGTCCGCGCCGACGTCCTCGTCCACCTCGTCCGGCGGGTGGGGCAGCCGCCGGAGGAAAGCGGCGATCTTCGACGCCAGTTCCCGCTTGCGGAAGACATACTGCCCCGCGTCGAAGGCCTCGGCGGCAATGCGGGAGAACAGTTGCCGCTTGCGGCCCACCGTCAGGTCTTTGTAGATGGTGTCGCGCCGAATTTCACGGCTGGCATCCCACTTCTTCAACAGCGCGTCCACCGCTTCCTCATAGAGTTCCGCGCGGCGGGGAGCGAACTCCTGGGTCTCGTCGAAGGCTAAGCAGATGAGGGAGAGGAGGAGCGGGGTGCGCCCCAGTTCACGCAGGGGGGCATGCTCCTTCTTCTCGAAAAATTCCCGCGAGAACCGCTTCCACTTCCGGGGTTGATTGCCGAACCAGTGCCGCGCATAGGCCCGCATCTGCTCCTCGGTAAAGTCGGCCAGTTCAACGGTCTTGAACCGCTCGAAGACGTAGTCGGTGGCGGCAATGCGGCAGGTGATGAGGCATTGGCTGCTGTGATAACGGTCGGCGAAATCCCGCAGTTGTCTGATGGCCATCTTGCGGCGTTCTTCAGCCAGGGGAACTTCGTCCAGGCCGTCGAAGAGGACAATTGCCCGTCCGTCTTGCAGCAGCCGCTCGACGAAGGGACGGGCCTGCGGGAAGCGGCAGATGTCGAACTCGCGGGCGATGAAGTCGAGGAGGTCGCGCTCCACGTCCCAATCCCGCAGCGTGACCATGATGGGCACCTTGTCGATCTTCCCTTGGGCGGCTTGCAGGGCCACGTAGCGGAGCAGGGTTGTCTTCCCGGCCCCCGGTTTGCCCAGGATGAAGAGCCGTTGATGGTCAGGGTCGGTGATCAGCCTGAGGGCGTGATGTCGCTTACCGTCACCCCGTCCTCCCCGCCGGACGAAAGACTCCGCCACGCTCTCGCGGTCGTATCTTCGCGTGGCGGTTAGCCGGTCCAGGATGAAGAGATCGGTGAAGATGCCCTCCAAGGGGATCGGATCCGGGCGTCCCAGGACGCGGGTAAAGCCGTACCGCGCGATCACCGCCTCGCGGTAGGCTTGGGCGGCTTGTTCCCAACGCGCTTGATCCCACAGCCATTTGCCCGCTCGTTTGGCCAGGTCGTCGCCATATTGGCTCCACAGCCAGGCCGCTGCTGTTGCTATCGTTGTGTTGAGCATGTTTGTCCTCCTTGAACACGATGATACCTGAAGGGGGCGAAATTCTAAACGCGGGTCTACGTCCACACCTCGAACGCCATCTGCCGTATGCGCTTGCGCCGCTGTGACCTAGCCTTGAGCAGCAACCGCCGCCCCTCCTCCGTCCGCGTGTAGATCAGCCGCCCGCCGCCGACGTACCGCTTCCAGTACCGCGCCAGGGACTTGGCCCGCTCCTTGCGGGTGGCGAGCACTTTGGGCACCGGGTGATAGGCGTGCAGTTCGTCCCCCAGCCCCAACGCGGTGCGCACCAGCAGCCACAATGGGCGGTAGAGCGGGTTGCGCAGGCTGGTACTGTCGCGGGCGATGAT
>WFQZ01000225.1 GCA_015486785.1 Thermoflexales bacterium | reverse complement strand
GTACAACGCGGTCAGCATCTTCGCTTCCGGCTGGCTGGCGCGGGAAATGGTGAACACCGGGAAGAGTATGCTCGCGCTGCTGGCGCAACAGAGTTGGAAGGCCGTGTCGGCTTTTTACGCCACGCCCGATCCCACGTTCTGGTACTTCCCGCAAGCTCCGCTGGTGGATGTGATCACGGCGGCCTTGCTCGCCGTGGGGATGCTGGCGGCGGTGCGCCGTTGGCGATGGCCATCGCGGGGCGTGGTGCTGCTGTGGTTCTGGTCCACGTTGACGATGGCCTGGATTCTCACCGAAAATCCGCCCAGCAGCCAACGGGGCTTGTTGCTGATGCCCGCCGTGGCGATCTTGGCGGCGTGGGGCCTGGAATCGCTGTGGGACTCGTTCCCGCGTTACGCGCCCGCGTGGATGGCTCTGCTGGTCTTGATAGGAGTGCTGAACGTGGATTTCTACTTCGTCCGCTATACCCCGCGACGCGCCTACGGCAATCCGACGGCGGAGGTGGCGACCGAGTACGCGCGTTACGCCCTGGAGCATCCGCCGGCAGGCACGACCTACTTCTACGGTGCGCCAACGCTGTATTGGGATTTCGGGACACTGGCCTTTTTGTTGCGCGATCAGCCTGGCGTGGATGTGCCGCCGGACGAGACGCCGGAAGGCATCGCGCCCCCGGCCCGCTTTGTCCTGCTTCCGTCGCGCAGCGGGGAGCTGGCTTTGATCAAGGTGCTGTATCCGGAGGGGCGAATCACCCGGCTGCGGCTGCCGAACGGCGATCCGCTGGCCGTGGTGTATGATTGGCCGTAAGCGGCGCAAAAAATTTGGCGTCTTGACAACGAATTTCCGACCGCTATAATATGCGCACCCTGTTTTAGGAGAGACCTAGCCGGTGCGAACGCATCGGGAGCAAGAAAGGAGGGGATGGGCGTGACTTACGTTGTAGCAGATGAGCGGGAATCCTTCGATTCGTTGCTGCGCCGCTTCAAGAAAAAGGTGCAGAGCGACCGGATTCTTTCCGAGATCCGCAAGCGTCGTTACTACGAGCAGCCCAGCTTGATCCGCAAGCGCAAGCGAGCGGCAAAGCTGCGCAAAAGCCGTCGTACATCGCTCAAAGATCGCCGTCGGCAGTACTAGAAGGAACTATGGACTTAAAAGCGAAGTTACAGCAAGACTTGAAGGATGCACTGCGGGCACGAGATACGCGCCGTAAAGCGGTGCTACGGATGGCGTTATCGGCCATCCAGTTGGCGGAAGTAGAGCACGGAGGTCAACTGGATGATGAGGCGATGGTGGAAGTGTTGCGGCGCGAGGCTCGTCGCCGTGAAGATGCGCTGGAGATGATCCGCCAGGCCGGACGCGAGCAAATGGCCGCCGACGAGGAAGTGGAGCTGAAGATTCTGCGGGCGTACTTGCCCCAGCTTCTCTCGGCTGACGAAGTCTCGGTGGTGGCGCGGCAAGTGATCGCCGAGGTGGGCGCGAGTTCACCCGCCGATATGGGCAAAGTGATGCGCGTGATCATGCCTCAACTCAAGGGCCGCGCCGATGGGCGCACGATCAGCCGAGTCGTTCGTGACTTGCTGTCCTCCCAGGGGTAGAAAAGGCCGCGCCTTTGCCCCTGAATCCAGTTTAGAGCGAGCAATGAAGGGGGCCTCCTTAGGGTGGCTCCCTTTTTGTGTTGTTGAACAACGAACATGAACCAGCACGCACAATCAACCGGGGGACTGAGTTGGGGAGGCCGCCAGCTTCTCTATGAGTTGTGGCTGACGGTGTTCACGGCGTTTGTCCTGGTGGTCTCGTTCTCCGATGGGTACTCGCTGGCGGTCGGAGAGGTCGCGCCCCGCGACATCACGGCCTCGCACGACATCACGTTCGTGAGCAAGATCCGCAGCCGGCAAGCCCGCGAGGAAGCGGTGCGCAAGGTCGCGCCGGTGTACACGCCGCCCGATCCGGTGGTCGCGCGGCAGCAATTGGAACGGGCCCGGCAGGTGCTGGCTTTCCTCAACGCGCTGCGGGCCGATACGTATGCCTCGGACGCTCAGAAGTACGCTTGGGTGCTGGCGGTGCCGGAGCTGCGAGATTTTCCCCGTGATGATGCCGCGCTCATTTTCACCTTGCCGGAAACGGATTGGAATCGCGTGCAGTTGGAGTTCCTGCGCCTCTTGGATCAGGTGATGCGCCAGGAGGAGATCCGCGAAGATCAGTTGCCGGGGGCGCAATCGCACGTGGCCAGTATGGTCCCTTTTGACATGGCGCAGGATGAGGCCGGTTTGGTCACGGAGTTGACGGCGCGATTCATCCGCCCCAACGTGTTCTACGACGCGGCGGCCACGGAGGCCGCCCGTCAGCAAGCCTTGGAGCGGGTGGGGGCGGTCTTCCGCACGCTGCGCAACGGTGAGGTGATCGTCCGTAAGGGGAGCGTGGTCTCGGAGTTGGATATGGAGGCGATGAACGAGCTGAATCCCGCTTCCCGACGCCGGGGGATTTTTGATGTGGGCGCGGCGTTGTTGTTCGCGTTGGTTTCCACGATGACTTTGTGGCTTTACATGTACCGTTTCCACCCGGCAGTGCTGCGTGATTCGCGTCAGGAGATGCTGTCGTGGCTCCTGCTGAGCGGATTTCTGCTGCTGGCGCGTCTGCTGCTGCCTTCGTCCGGCGATCTCCTGCCGTATCTGTTCCCCAGTGCGTCGCTGGGGATGCTGGGCGCGATGACGGTGGGACCCGGCCCGGCCTTGGGCGCGGTGTTGTTCCTCGCCGGTGCCGGCGGCTGGATCGCCGGGCATTCGCTCTCTTTCGCGCTGCTGCTGGCCCTGGGCGGATTGGCGGCGGTGTTGATCTTGCCCCGCTATGCGTTTACGGGCAGTATTTTCAAGGCCGGCTTGTTCGCCGGATTTGTGGAGTCGCTGAGCTTGCTGGCGTTTTCGCCGACCGAGCTGCGCTCGGAGCCGTTGGACGTTGCTTTGTGGGTGGGCGTTTGTTTGAGCAGCGGGATCGTCTCCGGCGGGTTGACGGTGGGCGGGCTGTTTTTGCTCACCCCACTGTTTGACTTGACCACCAGCTTCCGCCTGATGGAGTTGAGCCGTCCCAATCACCCGTTGTTGCAACGGCTGCTGCACGAGGCGCCCGGCACCTTCAATCACGTGATGATGGTCGCCAGCTTGGCCGAGCAGGCCGCCGAACGCATCGGCGCGGAGGCGTTGCTCACGCGGGTAGGAGCGTATTACCACGACATCGGGAAGCTGGCGCGCCCGTACTTTTTCTCCGAAAACCAGCAGGGTTTGAACAATCCGCACGAACGGCTTGACCCTTACGCCAGTGCCGATATTCTGATCCGCCACGTGCCCGATGGCCTGAAGTTGGCTCAGCAGTATCATTTGCCGGAGAAAGTGCGGGCGTTCATTGCGGAGCATCACGGCACTACGAAGGTCAGTTTCTTTTACAGCAAGGCGGTCGAGGCGGCGGGCGGTGAGGTCGGTCTGGTGGACGAGGCGCAGTTCCGTTACCCCGGCCCGCGTCCGCAGAGCAAGGAGACGTTGTTGCTGATGCTGGCCGATAGCTGCGAGGCGGCTACCCGCGCCCGCCGCCCCACTACCTCGGAAGGGATCGCGCAGGTGGTGGATTACATTTTTGAGCAACGGATGGCGGATGGACAGATGGATGAATGTCCTATCACCGTGCATGAGTTGAGCGTGGTGCGGGAGACTTACATTGAGTTGTTGCGGGGAGCCTATCATCCACGGGTGAAATATCCCACCCCGCAGAAGTGAGGCGTTTTTGAGAGGTGAATCAATGCAACATATCGTTGAGGTGCAAATGGAAGTCCCGTGCGCTGTGCCGCCGGATGCGGTGCGCCAAGCGGTTGTCACTGTCTTGCAGCAAGCGGGCGTGGAACAATCTTGTGAGGTGGCGGTGGTGCTGAGCGATGACGAGACGCTGCAATCGCTGAACCGCCGTTTCCGTGGGGTGGATCGCCCCACGGATGTGCTTTCCTTCGCCGATGACACGCGCGGCCCTTTTTCGGTGGTCGGGGAGTTGCGCTACCTGGGCGACATTGTGATCTCGGTGGAGCGGGCTGAGGCGCAGGCGCAGGCCGCCGGCGGGACTCTGACGCAGGAAATTCAGGTGCTCGCCGTCCACGGCACGCTGCACCTGCTGGGGCACGATCACGCCACGCCGGAGGACAAGGCGCGGATGTGGGCGGCTCAGGCGGCGGCCTTGCAGCACTTGGGCGCGGACATCCGCTTGCCGGAATGATGGACACGCCGCCGCGCAATCCTCATTTTTTCGCCAGTTTGCGGCATGCCTGGGATGGAGGATGCTATGTGGTGCGTTCGCAACGCAACTTCCGCTTGCATTTGCTGGCGGCGGGCGTGATGGGCGTTGCCGGTTGGGTGGTGCGTTTGACCCGCTGGGAATGGGTCGCGCTTCTCTTGACCGTGGGGCTGGTGTTGGCGGTGGAGATGGCTAACACGGTGGCCGAGACGCTGGTGGATTTGGTCTCTCCGACGTACCATCCGCTGGCGAAGCAGGCGAAGGATGTGGCCGCCGGGGCGGTGCTGTTGGTGGCGTTCATCGCGGTGGCGGTGGGCGTGCTGCTCTTCGGGCCGCCGTTGCTGCGCTTTTTAGGGGGCTGGCGTTGAGGCGATTGGGTGCCCTGCTGCTGTTGCTGTTGACTGCGTGTGCGCCGTCGCTCCCTGCGCCCGCCGCCAGGCCCACTTTCACGCCCACGCCCCACCTTTCGCAGGTGCAGGCTGTGCCTCCCACGGATGTGACCCCGCTACGGCCCTCTCCCGCGCCCACGTTGACCGTGCCGGAGGTGTTGGTGTTCCCCGATCCGCCGGCGGGCGGGGATCGTTTGAGCTTGAACATCGCGCCTGCGCTGCGGCCCACGGGTACGGCGACGGTGACGGTGGCTTTCCCCGGCGGGACGACGTGGCAAGCGGCGGTGGTTTCTCAGGGGTTCGATATGCGCCCTCGCGCACGCGGCGTGTGGCTTTGGACGGTCCCCACGGACACCCACTCGCTGGCGTTTACCGTCACGCTGAGTTTGCCGCCCGAAGGCGGGCGTCCGCTCACGGAGACGTGGGTCGAGACCTCGCCGGTGCTGGCGGCGGCGGATTTGCTGCCGCCGGAGCCTGCCGCGCGGTGGGCTGTTACCGAGACTCACGAGCTGCGTTTGCATTACCTCACTCATTCCGCTGCGGCACGCGATTTATCGCACATCGTGGCGGTGGCGGATGAGGCGTATCACGCCGTCACCACGCGATTCGGCGAGCCGGATGAGCCGGTGGACTTCTACTTCCTGGATCGGGTGCTGGGGCAGGGCGGATATGCTACCTCGCAGTGGGTAGCGGTGACGTACACCGACCGGAATTATGCGCCGACCGGTTTGGGCATTGTGCTGCGCCACGAGCTGACTCATCGCCTGGATGATGCCATCGGCTGCCGCGACGCGCCCTCGCTGTTGCGGGAAGGGCTGGCGGTTTACGTGGCCGGAGGTCACTATCGCTTGGAGTCGCTGCCGCGCAAGGCGGCGGCTTTGCTCCAGACGGGGCGTTACATCCCGCTGGCCGCGCTGGGGCAGGATTTCTACACCCATCAGCACGAAATCGGCTATTTGGAAGCCGGGGCTTTGATCTCGTATGTGGTGGATGAGTTCGGAG
>WFQZ01000224.1 GCA_015486785.1 Thermoflexales bacterium | reverse complement strand
GTAGAGGTTCTGCGGCGCGTGGTTGATGACCGGCAGATACGTATCGGTCAGCCCCTGCCACACGCCGGCGCGATTGCGCCGCTCCCACAACACCGGCAGCGTCCGCCCCACGAAGCGGGCGCGATAAGCTGCCGCGCTCCGTTCCCCCACCGCGCGGAGCTGCGCCGCGCGTGCCCGCCGCTCCGCCGCCGGCACCGGGTGGGGCAAGCGCACGGACGGCGTCCCCGGACGGGGTGAGTAGGGGAAGACGTGCAGCCGCGCGAACGCCATCTCGGTCACGAAAGCCAGCCCCGCTTCAAAGTCCGCGCGGCTTTCGCCGGGGAATCCGGCGATCAAGTCGGTAGTCAAAGCCACATCGGGGGCGATCTCACGAGCGCGTGCCGCCAGGCGGCGGAATGAATCGGTGGTGATCCGCCGCCCCATCCGCCGGAGCGTCGCATCGGCCCCGGCCTGCAACGGCAGATGAAGCTGTCGGCAAAAGCGCGGGTGCGCCAGCCAAGCCAACAACGCCTCGTCCACATCCCACGGCTCCACGGAGGAGAGGCGCAAGCGGGGCAAATCTGTTTCGCGGAGCAGCAAGGCCACCAGATCCGCCAGCCCGTGGAGCAAGCCGAGATCGTGCCCGTAGGCCCCCAAGCTCACGCCGGTGAGCACCACCTCTTGCGCTCCGTTGGCGACCCGCGCCCGCACCTCGGAGAGCACCTCCGCCGGCGGGCGGCTGTGAGAGGGGCCGCGCAGCAGCCGCGTGATGCAGTAGGTGCAAGCGTAATCGCAGCCCTCCTGGACGCCCACGAAGGCCCGTGTGTGCCCCCAGCGGCCCGGCTCCCATGCTTGCGGCGGAGCTTGCTGCCCCAAGACGTGCTCCACGGCGCGGGATTTTTCCGCGTTGGGGATGACCCAGCGCACGGCGGGGAGCGAGGCGGCGGCGGAAGGGGCTTCGGTGGCCCAACAGCCGGTCACGGCGATGGCCGCTTGCGGCGCACGGCGGTGCAACGTCCGCACGCGGCGGCGGCTTTTGCGGGATGCTGTGCCGGTCACGGCGCAGGTGTTCAGCACGATCACGTCGGCGGCTTCGGGGGCCGAGACGACTGTCTGCCCGGCTCCGGCGAAGGTGCGGGCCAACGTCTCGATCTCGGCGGCGTTGAGGCGGCAGCCTAAGGACTCCAGGTAAACGCGCATCTTATCGCGGCTCAACGGTGAGATTGTCAAAGGCGATCATCACATCCGCCGTGGCGAACGATCCGGCGTACAGGCCGATGTCCCCGCGCGGTAAGGCGTCGTCCGTCACTTGCGCCACCGTCACGCCGTTCACCGTGAAGGTCAGCCGTGCCCCCTGCGCCGTGATCTCCAGGTGATTCGTCGCCGTGCCGGGATGCACCGCCTCGCTGCGCGTCCAATCCGGGCCTAAAAGCTCCCACTGCCCGGCTTGATAACGGGCGGCACGCACGTACCCATCCCCGCTGACGGAGAAGGCGTAGAAATCCGCATCGCCGTTCATCCGCACCAACACCCCGTACTCGTTGTCCGCCGGGCCGGAAAGGGGCGTCGCATCCACTGCCAAGTGGAAATCCTGCCAACTTTGCCCCGCCGCAGCCCAAGCGATCTGCTCCGGCTGCAAGATGTGGATTTGCAATTGCCCGTCTTTCACCGAGACGGTGGCGGAGGGATCGGAGCTGAGATGCCACGAACCGGCGGCGTCGAAGGAATCTGCCCAGGGGGTGGGAGCGGCGGAGCAGGCACTCAGGAACAGCAGCAGCACACCGGCGATTAAGGCTTTTCCGCGCTGAAATCGTCGAACCATACCAGCACGCCTCCTTGCTTGAGCGTGCCCGCCGCCAGCCCGACGAATCCCTTGCTCAAAGTATCGTCCTGGGCTTGCGCGACGAGCGTCCCGTTCACGTAGAGCGTGAGTTGATCGCCTTGACATTCGGCCCGCAGGTGATTTTCTGTACCGTCTGTGTGAATCTGGGGCGAGCGCAGCATCGCCGCGCCGGTGAGCGGGATCAGCCCTTGCCCCGCGTCGTGCCGGTAGATGGCGTAGTAGCCATCGGAGCTGATGGCGAAGTAGTAGAAGTTGTCGTTTTCGTAACGGCACAGCAGCCCGTAATGGTTATCCTGCGTGTTCTCCGTGCGCGTCGTCACCTCCAAGGCCGCATCGCCGTACTTGTGGCCGTTGATCGCCCACACGAACCAGTGTGGCACGTCAATTTGGATCAAATACTGCCCTTGCTGGTAGCCGCGCACATAAGTCTCGTGGGACGATGCGCCCCAGCCGCTGGCCGGATCGGAAAAATCATCACTGAAGGGCGCAGTCCCGCCGGCGCATCCCCCCAGGAGCAACAGCACGAGGATCAAAAAAATGTATCGTTTCATTGGCTAAGTCCCTGTTGGAATTTGTTTCTGGCGATTCACCGCTCATCGCAAGGGCACCGAGGCCGCCGAGGATGAGCAATGACTGATTATATAGGGCAACGGGCAAATTCCAATGTGTGGAGGCGGGATAAGTGACGCAGCTTCAGCATCGTGTAGAATGAACGAGTCCTAGCGAGATTCCAACCGAGGAGGCAACATGACTCGTTCTGAAGTTCAGTATGACCACAAAAGCCAGCTCAAGCGCATTGAGGAATACCTCGTCGCCGGAGAGCAACTGTACGCGGTCTTCGATTGCAAGGGCGGCGGCAGCGGATTCGTCGGCATCACCAGCAACCGGTTGATTTTCTACGATCAAGGGATCGTGCTGCCCAAAAAGACGATGATCTCACTGCCCTACTCGCGGATCACGGCCATAGCCTCCAGCGACGAAGGCACTTTGCTGCGCAGCAGCGAGATCACCTTGATCACGCCGGCGGGCAACTTCGTTTTTGCCTTCTGGGGCGCGGAAAAAGCTCACACCGCTTATCGGCTGATCAGTCAGCACGTTTTGGGTCTCTAATGCCGCTCCCGTATCCCATCCTGGAGTTTGACCCACAGCGCGAGGCGATGATTGAGCCGGGGAAGGTAATCGCCCCGCAGCCGGAGATGCCGCAAGCCTGCGTCGCCTGCTTCTTTCAGGATGTGATCACCGACCTGGTGCGCCGCGAGCACCTGGAACCGGTGGCCGTATCCCGCTCGGAAAAGGGCATTCATCCCTTCTACGCCGTGCCCCTGGATGGACAAACGTTCACCCTGTTTCATCCCGGCGTTGGTGCGCCGCTGGCCGCCGGTGTTTTGGAAGAAGCCATCGCGCGAGGCTGCCGCGTGGGCGTCGCCTGCGGCGGCGCGGGGGCACTGGATGAGCAGCTCACGATGGGGCACGTGGTCATCCCCACGGCGGCCCTGCGTGATGAAGGCACCTCGTACCATTACCTGCCGCCCGCCCGCGAGGTCGCGCCCGACCCGCGAGCCGTGGCCGTGCTGGAAGCGACCTTGCGCCGTCACGCCGTGCCTTACGTGCGCGGCAAAACCTGGACCACCGACGCCTTTTACCGCGAAACGCCGGGCAAGGTGCGCCGTCGTCGGGCCGAGGGCTGCTTGACCGTGGAGATGGAAGCCGCCGCCTTCTTCGCCGTGGCGCAATTTCGCGGCGTGCCCTTTGGGCAGTACCTCTACGCCGGGGATGACCTCAGCGGGGAGGCGTGGGATATGCGCGGCTGGCGGGATCATACCGCCGTGCGTGAAAAGCTGCTGTGGCTGGCCGCCGAAGCGAGCTTGCGCCTGCTCCAGGTGCTCAACGAAGCGCCCGCCTAAGGTGACGTCCCGCGCCGAGGAGCAAGGATGACCTGGTACAAAAATAAATACCGCGTCGAATCCATCCGCCTGAAGAATTGGGATTATGCCTCACCGGGGGGCTACTTCGTCACCATCTGCACCAAAAACCGCGTCCCCTATTTCGGCAAGATCGTGCATGGCACAATGGAATTATCCGAAATCGGGCGCATCGCGGAAACCTATTGGCGGGAAATCCCGGCCCATTTTCCGCATGTCGCATTGGATGAATTTGTGATCATGCCCGATCATATCCATGGAATCATTGTGATAATGGATATGATGGATATGATGGTGGAGACGATGGTGGAGACGCCCAATTTGGGCGTCTCCACATCCCCCACATCCCCCACCATACCACCCAACCATTGGAAACCGGGATCATTGGGGGTCATCATCAACCAATACAAACGGATATGCACCATCCAAATCAGGAAACGCGGATACAATTTCGCCTGGCAATCCCGTTATTATGATAGCATCATCCCCGACGCCGGGGCATTGGAACGCATCCGGCGGTACATCATCAACAACCCCGCGAAATGGGAACAGAAACACCATGCCCGATCCACAAAAAAACAATAGAGACGCCCAACTTGGGCGTCTCGACAGAGGAGACGCCCGATTCGGGGGTCTCTATGCCAAATTTTCCTATCCGGCCACCTACGCCGCCGGCGCGATCATCGTGCTGGAAGGCGATCCGGATGCCCCGATCTTTCTGCTCCTCTCCGGCTACGCGCGGGCCTATCGCACCAACCGCCAGGGGCGCGAACAAACCTTGATTCACTTCGGGCCGGGGGACTGGTTCAACCAAACGGCGGCCTTCTCGCCCCACCATCAAGCCCTCGCCAGCGTGGTCGCGTTACAGCCTTGCCGTACCCTGTGCTTCCCCCGTGAATCGTTCCTCGACCTCGTCCGCGCCACCCCGTCCCTGGCGCAAGTCATGCTCCGGGAATGTGCGCTCCGCACCGAGCAACTGGTGACGCTCACCTCCGACCTCAGCCTGCGCAGCGTGCGCAGCCGCCTGGCGCAATTCCTGCTCGCCCAATCAGACGCCCCTGACGGACGCCATTGGACGCAAGAAGCGATTGCCGCGCAGATCGGCACCGTGCGGGAAGTCGTCAGCCGCACCCTGCGCGCCTTCGTCAAAGAAGGCGTGATCCAGATTCAGCGGCAGCGCATCACCATCGTGGATCGCCGTGCCCTGGAGCGGGAAGCCGCCTGAACTGCGGCGCGGCGGCCCGTGATATAATCCGCTTCATCAACCGGAGGAAAGCCACGCATGGAACTATTCGAGTACAGCCGTCAGCAGCAGACCCGCAGCGAAGCTCCGTTGGCCGCGCGGATGCGTCCCCGCACCCTGGAGGAGTTCGTGGGGCAGGAGCAGATCATCGGGCCGGGGCGATTGCTGCGCCGCGCCATTGAAGCCGACCGTCTGTACACCTCCATCATCTTTTGGGGGCCGCCGGGCGTGGGTAAAACCACCTTGGCGGAAATCATCGCCCAACGCACCCAAGCGCATTTTGAATCGCTGAACGCGGTACTTTCCGGCGTGGCCGACCTGCGGCGGTTGGTGCAAGCGGCCAAAGAGCGGCGCGGAATGTACGGCAAACGCACCATCCTGCTGATTGACGAGATCCACCGCTGGAACAAATCGCAGCAAGACGCGCTCCTGCCGGTGGTGGAAGACGGCACGTTGACCCTCATCGGCGCCACCACGGAGAACCCTTACTTTTCCATCATCGCCCCGCTGCTGAGCCGCTCTCGCATCTTCCGCTTTGCGCCGCTGGATAGCGCGCAGATTGAATCGCTGCTCCTC
>WFQZ01000223.1 GCA_015486785.1 Thermoflexales bacterium | reverse complement strand
TGGGTTTCATCTACATCTTGAACCCCGATGCGGGCATTCTGGAGTTTATCCCCGATAATCTGCCCTTTGTTGGCAATCTCGATGAGGGCGTGGCTTACACGTTGATCTGGTACGGGTTGTTGGAGTTCTTCGAGGGACGCAAGTATAGGCGCGAATTTGAGCGGCTGAAGCAGCAACCCCCAGAGCAGGAGAAATCCGATGACGCTTGAGGCTACGTTACGCGAACGAATCTTGATGCGCTTGGCGCAGGTGATTGATCCCGAAACCGGCGTGAATGTGTTGCAGATGCGCTTGGTGGAGGACTTGGACGTGAACGAGGAGACCGGCGAGGTGCGATACACTTTCCGCCCCTCCTCGTACCTGTGCCCCTTGGCCCACAGCCTGGCGGTGGACATCAAACACGCGGTTGCCGAAATGCCCGGCGTGACGGCGCAGCATATCACCGTGACCGGCTACGTGAAAGCGGAAGAACTGACCGCGATCATCAACCAAGATAACGTTTAACTTCGGTATGCGCCGGATTCCACGCCCGCTGTTGTTGCTGCTCTGTGTCTACTTCCTGACCGCGCTGGCGTGGAACATCACCATCCCGCCCTACGAGAACCTTGATGAACTAGAGCACTTTGAGGTGATCCGCTACATTGCCCTCAATGACCAATTGCCGGTCCACGGGGCGACGGGCGGATTTCACGCCCGGCAGGAGGTCTCACAACCGCCGTTGTATCACATGCTGGGCGCGGGCTGGGTGCGCGTGTGGGGATTGCCCACCGCGCCGCCGAAGGTGCGCTCGTACCCTGCGACGCTGGTCTCCTGTGGGCAATCCGAAACCCCGTACAACAAATCCAAGCTGGTTCACAACCGCGCGGAAGGTTTCCCCTGGCACGGTGATCTCTTGACGTTGCACTGGCTGCGTTTGCTTTCAACCTTGCTCCAGATCGCCACCCTGACCGGGACCTGGGTTGGCGCGCGACGCATCTTTCCCCACGGGCCGATCCCTTGGCTCACCACGGCGATGATCGCCTTCAATCCCCAATTCCTGTTGGTTTCCGCCGGGGTGAACAACGACAACTTGATCACCCCGCTGACTACCTGGGGCTTGATCGTGGCCTTCGACTTGTGGGAGCGCGGCCCGACGCCCTGGCGCGTTACCCTGTTTGGCTTGCTCGGCGGCCTGGCGGCTTTGAGCAAGCTCAGCGGGGCGGGATTGCTGGCCCTGGGAGTGGCCGCGCTCTTCATCCGCCTGGTGCAGCGACGCTCCTCGCTCCTGGAGGTGTTGAAGTGGGGCGCGTGGATGACGGCGGTCGTGGTCGTGCTCCTCGCCCCGTGGCTGATGCGCAACTTGTACCTCTACGGCGATCCCACCGCGCTCCGCCCGATGTTGGAGATCGTGGGGCAGCGCGACGGCCCCATCCACGTGTGGGGCGACGTGTGGCTGACGCTGCGCTCCTACTGGGGACAACTGCCGTGCGTGTTCTATCCCCGCGCGGTGTACTGGCCATACTACGGATTGGTGTTCGGCGGGCTGGGCGGACTTTTCTACTACCGGCGGAAACTGTCCGCCCGCCGGTGGATCGCGTTGGGGCTTGCCGCGCTGTGGCTGATGATCATCATCGCGGCCTGGGTGCGCTGGGATCTCATCACCCCGGCCCCCGGCGGACGATTGTGGTTTCCGGCCTCCGTATCGCTGGCGTTGCTGGTCTCTGTCGGATGGGGTCTGGGGTCGCAGTCGACCACGCGCCTTTGGACGGCGGCTTTGCCGCTGCTCTCGCTCCTGGTGCTGTGGATCGGGCCGCTTGCCGTCTACGCTCCGGCGGCCTCCGTGCCGCTGAACACGCCCGTGCCGCATCCCGCCGACATCGTTTTCGGCGACCAGGTCGCTTTGCGCGGCTACCAAGCGCGGATCAAATCCCCTGCGCCCACTTGCCTGCTGATTTCGGAGGCGGCTTGCCGTTCGGCCCTGGAGGTGACGTTCTACTGGCAAGCGATCCATCCGCGCTCCGATCCCGTGCTGGCGGTGCAGTTGAGATCGCCCGTGCCGCAGGAAACAACCTTGCGGCTCAACTACAACCACTGGCCGGCCCACGGAAACTTGCCCCTTTCCGCCTGGCCCGCCGATGCTCTGATCCGCGATCATTACGTGCTGCCGCTTCCGCCCGCCGACGGGCCGACTCAGGCGTGGCAGTTGACGGTCTCGTACTTTGATCTCGCCTCCGGCACCCGGCTTCCGCTCCAGGTGGACGGGCAGGCCGGCGGGGATTCGGCGCGGCTGATGCTGCTGCGGGTGCCGGGGGAAACGCCCCCGCTGCCTGCGGAGGACGCTATCGCTCCGGTGGATTTCGGCGGCGCGATCACCTTGCGGGATGCGCAAGTGGCGGTGATTTCGGATACCTGGCGCGTGACCTTGGTCTGGGAAAGCATCGCCCCTCTGGCGGATGACTACACCGTCTTTGTCCACGCGCTGGGGGACGACCCCGCGCCGCTGGCCACCGGCGACGGTCCCCCGATGGGCGGCAGATTTCCCACTTCCTTGTGGCAGCGCGGCGATCTGATCTACGACGAGCACCGGTTCACGATGCCCGCCGGCGTATCCCCCCGACGCATCGCCGTGGGGCTGTACCGTCTGGCGGACGGGCGGCGGCTTCCGGCCCGCGCCCAGGGCTTGCCCCTGCCGGACGATGCGGCGATCATCTGGCTGAGTCATTGACAAATGCTTGCCCACGATGATAATGCCAGGCGATGAAAGCAAAAGATGTACCACCACCCGAAATTGTAGCTACACCCGAAGCCTTGCACGCGCTCGTTGCGCAGCTTGCCCAAGAGCCGCGCGTGGCCCTGGATACCGAATCTAACAGCCTGTACGCCTATCACGAGCGCACTTGCTTGATTCAAATCTCGATCCCCGACCGTAATTTCCTGGTTGATCCGCTGAGCCTGGATGATCTCGCCCCGTTGGGCGCGATTATGGCCGATCCGCAGATTGAGAAAGTGTTTCACGCGGCGGATTATGACCTCATCGTCTTGCGGCGTGATTTTGGCTTCTCCTGCGCCAATCTCTTTGATACGATGTGGGCGGCGCGAGTGCTGGGCTGGCCGCGCGTGGGATTGGCCAGCATCCTGGGCGAAAAGTTTGGCGTGACGGTCAACAAGAAATTCCAGCGCTACGATTGGGGCAAACGCCCCCTTTCGCCGGAGGCGTTGCGCTATGCGTGGATGGATAGCTACTACCTGTTGCCGTTGCGCGATATGCAGCAGCGGGAGTTGGCGGCGCGTGGGCGGTGGGAGGAAGCACAAGAGATCTTCGCCTATCTGAGCCAGCACGTGGTGACGGCCAAAAATACCGGCCATGCGCACTTCTGGCGCATCAAGGGGCGGCGCGAGCTGAACCGCAGCGAACAACAGGTGCTCTATCGGCTGTATCTGTGGCGCGAAAAGGCCGCCGCGAAACTGGATGTGCCCACGGTGAAGGTGCTCCACGACGAAAAATTGGTGCAACTGGCGCAAGTGCAGCCGCGCAGCATGCCCGCGCTCACCCGCCTGGGATTATCCTCATACCAGGTGCGCCGCTTCGGACGGGCGATCCTGCAAGCCCTCAAAGCTCCCGCCGTGCCGTTACCGCCTCGTCCGGCGTCCCCGCCGCCTCCGCCGGAGGATGTCCAGGAGCGGTTCGACTCGCTCAAAGTCTGGCGCAAGTCCGTGGCCGCGCGGCGCGGCGTTGCCCCTGACGTGATTCTCCCCAACGTGGCCTTGTGGGCTATTGCGAAACATCCACCGCGCACGCTGGATGATCTGCTGCAAGTCCCCGGCATTGGCCCCTGGAGGCAGCAAACTTACGGCCCCGATCTGCTGCGTTTGATGTCCGCCTGAACCGTTTGGCCGAGAGTGCTTATGACAGAACTTGTGATCACCGCTGAAAGTCATAACCAAGTCACCTGGAAGACGCGCTACGCCACCGTCCCCATCCTGATCGGCGTGCTTGCCGTCACGGCCTTGAGCGCGGCCTTGCTGTCGCTGGTCCCCAGCCCGCACCGTTGGCCGGTGATCGGCGGCGTGGGGGGCACGACGCTGCTCGCATTGGCGTGGATCGCCTGGCAAATGCCGCTGGCGGAGGATGGCAGCTTGGAGCGTTTGCCGGATGGCGGCGCGATTCGCCGTAGCCGCCGCTGGCTCTGGCAGCGAACTCCATACGTGGCCGAGATTCCCCTGGCGGATGTGTCCGGCCTGTGGGTTGAATCTCGCACCTTTGAGGAGACCGGCGGCCACACATACGACTTGGCGCGATTGTGGGCCTTGTCCGCCTCCGATGCGCCCTTGCTGCTGACCGATTGGCTGGAGCCGGAACAGGTGCAATCGCTGGGCAGGTCTATGGCGAAGGCCGGTCGGCTATCGTTTGGCGATGCGTAGCCTATGGCGCAAAGCAAACTCTATCGCCTGGAAGGGCTGGTGCTCGCCCGCCGCAATCAAGGCGAATCGGATCGTGTGATCCGCCTGCTGACGCGGGATCAGTTGGTCGATTTGCTGGCGAAAGGGGCACGCAAGCCTCAATCGCGCAAAGCCGGGCATTTGGAACTGTTCAGCCGCACCACCGTTTTGGTGTCGCGCGTCACC
>WFQZ01000222.1 GCA_015486785.1 Thermoflexales bacterium | reverse complement strand
GCCGGCGGGCGCGGCAGCCGCACGCGGGCGGACATCATTTGTCACGGCGCGAGCGGCGCAGCGCAACGTATCCCCCCACCGCCAGCACCAACAAGATCGGGGAGGCGTACTGCTGCAAGAACAACCGCCAAGCCGTGGGCAGCGCGTGCCCCGATGGGGCCGCCGTGCTCCCGCCGCCCAGCGTGGGGAAGTACAACGTGACCGGCGTCGGCGTCGTCCCGCCGTCTGCGGCCACCCAGACCGCCACCACCGCCAGCAACAGCACCGCGCACGGGATTGCCCGCTTCATCACGCCTCCGGCGGCTGATACAACTCCAGGAGCACGCCATGGGTGCTCTTGGGATGAACGAACACATAGCGCGTCCCGTTTTCCCGCTGCCGGATGCTCCCCGCCAGCCGCGCCCCGGCCTCTTCCAACTGGGCGACCGTCGCCTCAATATCCGCCACGCGCAAGCACAGGTGATGAATCCCCTCGCCGCGCTTCGTCAGATAACGCCCGATGCTGTTTTGCGCCTCCAGCGGACGCAGCAACTCAATTTCGGCATCGCCCAGCGGCAAAAACGCGATCTCCACGCCCTCTTCCGGCAGCTCCAGCCGCTCCGCCACCGTCAGCCCCAGGGATTGCCCGTAGAACTGCAACGCCTCATCCAAATCTTGCACCACAATCGCCACGTGATCAATCTGCATCTTTCCCCTCCGTTTTGAAGTTTATCCGCCGCACCGGCGACGCCCAAATTATACCTCAAGGCAATCACACACTGCGAAAATCGCCTCGCGGCACCGCTCTGGTTGCTTCAACTGCCAACCGTGATAGACTAGCCGCCGCCAGGAGACAAGCTATGAAACAATCGCTGTACCGCAAATGGCGTCCACAAACGTTTGATCAGGTTTTAGGCCAGGACCCCATCATCCACACATTGCGCCGCGCCGTGCAAACCGGGCGGCTCAATCATGCGTACCTCTTCGCCGGGCCGCGCGGCACGGGAAAGACGACCACGGCACGACTGCTTGCCAAAGCGGTCAACTGCCTGGCCCCGGTGGAGGAGCGACCGTGCAATCATTGCCCCATCTGCCAGGCGATCAACGAGGGGCGGTTGATGGACTTGGTCGAAATTGATGCCGCCTCCCACACCGGCGTGGATAACATCCGCGACCTGCTGGACAAGGTGAACTTCCGCCCCACGCAAGCCCGCTACAAGGTGTACGTGATTGACGAAGTCCACATGCTCTCCATTTCGGCCTTCAACGCGCTGCTCAAGACGCTGGAAGAGCCGCCAGAACACGCGATCTTTGTCCTGGCGACGACCGAGATCCACAAGATACCGGCGACGATCCTTTCCCGCTGTCAACGGTTTGAGTTCCGCCGCATCCCGCTGGAGGTGATCGTGTCGCAGTTGCAGCACATCGCCGCCGCCGAAGCGTTTTCGGCAGAGCCGGAGGCGTTGGACTTGATCGCCCGCGCGGCCACCGGCAGTATGCGCGACGCGATCAGCTTGTTGGATCAGATGTCCGCCGAAGGGGAGGTGACGGCGGAGCACGTGCGCTTGATGCTGGGCGCGGAGCGGCGCGAGGTGATCCGCTCCCTGGTGCGGGCCTGGCAGCAAGCCGACCTGCGCACCGGGATTCAGGTGATTGATCGCGCGATTGACGGCGGGGCCGACCCGCGTCAACTGGCCCGCCAGACGGCGGACTTCCTGCGCGGGCTGTTGTTGATGCGCCTGGGGGCGGGTGAGCAATGGCGCGACCCCACCGCCGAAGAGCGTCCGCAGTTGCAGGAACTGGCCAAATCCCTGTCGCCGGCCCGCCTGGTGGAGGCTATCCGGCGATTCAGTGAGGTGGCCGGCACGCGCAACAACGGTTGGCAGCCGCAATTGCCGTTGGAAATGGCCTTCATCGCGGCCACGCTGCCGCCGGAGCGACCCGCGCCGACCGTAACCCAGGCGCAAGCGGCGGCCCCGGTTGCTCGCACGCCGCGCCGCACGCCGCGTACCCTCAAGCGACCGGCCACGGCGGCCCCGGCGACTCCCGCCGGTGCGCCGTCCCCGCCATCCGCCCGCCTGACGGAGGAGCACGTCGCTACGCTGGCTCACAACTGGCGCGAGATCGTGACCCGCATTC
>WFQZ01000221.1 GCA_015486785.1 Thermoflexales bacterium | reverse complement strand
GGCCTGCACCGCTCACGCCATCGCCGTGGGCAGCGTGTACGCCTCCGACATCGGCCCGCGCGATTGGGGCGTCTGCAACGAGCAGGCCACCGCCGCCGACCAAATCTCGTGCTTTAGCAACGGCGGCGCGGCGCTGGATATGCTCGCGCCGGGGGCCTGGATTGAAGCGCCCGCCCTAGGCGGCGGCACGCAGGGCGACGCGGGCACTTCAATGGCCGCGCCGCATGCCGCCGGCGTGGCGGCTTTGTTGCTGCAAGCCGATCCCTCATTGACGCCCGACGCCATCAAGTCGCTGCTGCGGGAAACCGGCGTGCCGATCACCGATGAGCGCAACGGTCGCACCACGCCCCGCATTGACGCGCTGGCCGCCGTCCAAAAGCTGAAGCAAGCTCCGCCGGAAATCTCCGGCACCGTGACCTTGCAAGGCCGCGCCGTCTTCAGCGGCACGCAAGTGGTGCTCTCGCCGGAATGCGCTGCCGCCACGATCAGCGGAATCCAGTCCCTCGCCACCGCGCAAGTGACTTGGAGCGACGCTCAAGGCCAAGTGCGCTTTCCGGCCTCTGTTTCCAGCTCCATGGGCTGCTGGTACGCGCACCATCCAGGGTATCTGGATCAGCATGGCGAAATCACCACCACATTCCGGGTGCAGTTGCCCGGCGGAGATGTGAACGGAGACGGCAAAATCGACCTGTTTGACCTCGTCCGTGCCGCCGCCCAGTTCGGCAGCGACGATCCCGCCACCGACATCAACGGAGATCACAAAGTGGACATCTTTGACTTGACCATGATCGCAGGGAACTACGGGCGCATGGCAGACGCCGTTCCCCCGCTGGAAAAATGATTCACAAATCGTAACTGCGCGTCGCCATCACGCCAAGAGAAGCGAGGCTACAGCGGCGAGCAGTTACCCAATCTATAGGAGGTTTATCATGACTAATCGGGTGAAAAAGTTTATCTCGTTGGCCCTGCTCTTGTTGATGAGCGGGGGATTTTTCCCGCAGGCCATCCAGGCCACGCCGCCCTCAAACGTGGTGGGGCCGACCCTGTACATAGATCCGCCGCAAGCCATCGTGAAATCGGGGCAAGACATCACTGTGGCGGTGAAGGCCAGGAATCTCGGCGAAACGGGCTTCTACGGCGCGCAAATCGTGCTTACCTTTGACGCCGGCCACGTGCAAGTCGTGGACGGCGATCCGGCCCAAGATGGCGTGCAAGTCACCTTCCCCGCCGGCTCCAGCTTTGAGGGAGCGAAGTATTTTGTGGGGCGCAATTTGGTGGATAATGGGAACGGGAAAATCTCGTTCACCATCACCTTGCAACAGCCATCCGCCCCCATCACCGACGAAGGGACGCTGTTCTTCATCACCTGGCACGCGATCAAGGAAGGATGGTCCAAGATAGATTTTGCCGCAGGGAAGTTGGTGGATAAGGACGGACAGGCTCTCTCGGTAGTTACCGAACACAGTTTCATTGGAGAAAATACTTTGATGCCCGTAACCGGTCAAGTGAAGCTGCAAGGCCGCCAGGATGGGGAATTTGGGCAAACGCTGGTCACACTGACGGCCGATCCGTGCTTGCCCACGCTCCCCTACAGCATCTCCAACACGCAGGGGAAAGTCCAGACAACCGGCGTGAAGGTGGATGCGGAGAGGCCGCACACTTACACGGACGAACACGGGAACTTTTCCTTGATTCCCGACCGGAACAACACCTATCAATGCCTGTTGGTGTACCAAAAAGGCTACTTGGTGGGCGAGCACTCAGTGCCACAAGACTGGTATACTTCTCAAGAGCAAGCGAATCTGGGGACGATCACGCTGCCCGGTGGAGATGTGACCAATGACGACGTGATTAACATCTTTGATCTGGTGAAAGTTGCCTCCCATATGTCGCCCGGCCCATACGATCCTCAGGTGGACATCAATGGGGATCAACAAGTGGATATTTCGGACCTGGCGATCACGGCAGGGAACTTCGGACTCTGCGGCCCACTTTCCAAGTGGAGTTTCTAGTGCCAACGATAACTCACTGAGGTTAGTTAATGATGAAATGTAAACCGATTACCTTAAAGCTCTTGTTCATTTCACTGCTGGTCTTGTTACTCACCGCTTGTCACACGGCGAGCGGGACGCAACTCGCCACCGCCACGCCGGACGCACCGGAAGTCATAGCCACACCGGGATTGGCCACGCCGGCCCCCATAGCCAACGCCGTTGTGAAACTGGTGCCCCAGGAAGCGGAAATTCACCCCAACCAGACCATCCACCTTGATGTGACCATCGAGAACGTGCAGAACCTTTATGGGATTGAGCTGCACGTGGTCTACGATCCGGCGATGCTCACCATCGTGGACTGCGACACGGCCAAGGACGGCATCCAGATCGTGCCGGGGAACTTCCTCAAGCCGGATTTCGTGGTGCGCAATCAGGTGGACGCGGCCAGCGGCACGATAGACTACGTGATCACCCAAGTTTCGCCGACGAAACCGGCTTCCGGGAAAGGCGTGCTGGCCACCATTGAGTTCCGCACGGTGAAAGCCGGAGCAACGGAACTCACGCCCACCATTCTGCTGGCCGCGCCTGACGGTCAGGCGATCATCGCCACCCCGAAGAAGACGCAACTCAACATCCTGCAATGATCCCACAGGCAAGGAGAGCTTTATGAAACACAAGAACCAGTTTTTCAATGTCGTTTTAGTCATTATGTTCCTGCTGGGGCCGATGAGCGGCCTCGCGCTGGCGGAAGGAGATACAACGGTGGAGATCGTGCCCGCCGCCACGCAGCTCGCCGTCGGCGGCGAGACGGAGATGCAAGTGCGGGTGAACAACGTACACGCTCTGTATGGCGCGGAGCTGGTGCTCACGTTTGATCCGGCCATCATTGAAATCATCGACGCCAATCCCGGCCAAGACGGCGTGCAGGTGCAAGCCGGGAACTTCCTCAGCCCCGATTTCGAGGCCATCAACACGGTGAACCAGGGAACGATCCACTACGCCTTGACGCAGGTCTCGCCGCACACGCCGGTCGACGGCAGCGGCATCCTGATCACGTTCAACATCAAAGGGAAGAGCACGGGCAGCACCGCGCTCCAGTTCACCGAGATGCACCTTTCCGACCTCAACGGCAATGCGCTCGGCGTAACCACGAAGAACGGGGCGATAAAAGTCGGCAGTGGCGGAGGAGAGCCTACCACGCCACCGCCCACGGC
>WFQZ01000220.1 GCA_015486785.1 Thermoflexales bacterium | reverse complement strand
CCCGGCGGTGGGGACGCGGCGCACGTTCTTGCTGCTGGCGATGTTGACCTTGGGGATGGGATTGGGCGGGCTGTGGAGCGTGGCGCGGCGGCGATTCTGGCACTTGGTCTGGCTGATCGCGCTGCCGCCGGCGATGTGGGTATGGTCGCCGCACGCGATCAAGCAAGCGGCGGGCGTGCTCTACGAGGCAGAATCCAGCTACAACTACATCCAGGTGCGGGAAACCGCCGACGACACGCGCGAGTTGCTGCTCAACGAGGGGCAAGGGATTCACTCGGTCTATCGCCCCGGCGCGATTTTGACCGGCGGCCCGTGGGACGGCTTCTTGCTGGCGCCCTACTTCACCGAGATGCAGCCGCAGGATTCCCGCTGGCTGATTGTGGGGCTGGCCGCCGGAACGGTCGCCCGACAAGTGACGGCGATCTACGGCCCGCGGCCCATCGTGGGCGTGGAAATTGACCCGGCCATCGTGGAGGTCGGGCGGCGGTACTTCGCCATGACCGAGCCGAATTTGCGGGTGGAGATCGCCGACGGGCGCACGTATTTGGCCCGCAGCCGCGAGCGTTTTGATGTGGTGGTGGTGGACGCTTATCGACTGCCGTACATCCCGTGGCATTTGACGACGGTGGAATTTTTCCGGCAGGTGCGGGCGCACTTGAGCGATCAAGGCGTGGTGGCGATCAATGTGGGATATGTGCCGGGGGATTGGCGATTGGTGGACGCGCTGGCCGCCACGTTGCGCCAGGTGTACCCTTCGGTAATGGTGCTGCCGGTGCCGGGGTCGTTCAACGCGCTGTTGATCGCTACCGTCCCGCCGGAATCCACGGCGGCAGTGCAAGGGCGCGTTTCCGCCGTGGAGAATAAGGTCGTGCGGCGCGTCGCCCGTTGGATGATGCCCGGCTTGCGTCCCGCCCAGGCCGACGGCCCGATCTTCTGCGACGATCACGCGCCGGTGGAGCAACTGACCGACCGATTGGCGTTGCGCTATCTACTGGGCAGTGGTTCGCGCTGACTCCAGGGCCGTGCGGACTTGCGCCAGTTCATCGGCGGCCTGGAGTTCCGCGAAGATTTGCGCGGCCTCTTGCAGGTGCGCCCGGCACTCCTCCGCGTCCCCTTGCGCCAGGAGCGTCATCCCCAGTTCGTAATGGCTGCGCCCCAATTCCAGCTTGTTCGCGGCGGAGGTCAGCAGCTCCACGCTCTGACGCAAGTACTGCCGCGCACCGTCTAAATCGCCGGTGGAGCGTTGAATCTGCCCCAGGATACGCAGCGCACGCCCCTCATAGGCGCGGTCGCCGAGTTCCTGGGAAAGGGCGCGTGAAATCTGGGCGTGCTCCCGCGCTTCTTGCGGGTGATTGAGCGATAGTTCCACTTCCGAGAGGAGCTTGTGGGCATCGCACAGCACCCACTTTTCGCCGATTTCGGTCAGCAAGGTGATCGCCTGGCGCAGATACTCGCCGGCGGATCGCAGTTCACCTTGAGCGCGGTAGACTTCCCCCAGGTTGTTGTAGATACCGGCGATGCCGCGCAGGTCGTTGATCTCCTGGCGCAGCTTCAAGCTGCGTTGGTAATACTCAATGGCTTTCGGGTAATCGCGCAGGGCAAAATACGCCGCGCCCAGGTTGTTGTAGCCCATCGCAATGCCGTGGGTGTAGCCGATCTTATGGAAGATCTCCAAGCTGTTGTTGATGTAGCGGATGGCCTGGTCGTAGTTCCCTTGCCCCCAGTACACGGCGGCGATGTTGTTGTAGGATCGTCCAATGCCGTAGAGATCGCCGATGTTTTGGCGCATCCGCACGGAAGCCTGGAAGTGCTCAATGGCGCGTTCATATTCGCCGGTGCGCACGTAGATGCTGCCCAGCGTGTTTTGCAGCTCCGCTTTCACCTGCTGCGCCTCTTTATCCTGCGGCAGTTCGTTTTCCAGCACCAATCCGGCCTCGCACGAAGCCAGCGCTTGGTCGTATTCGCCCTGCCGCACGGCGATCCAGCCAATATCGCAGTAAATGCGGGCCATTTCCAGCGTCGCCGGGGTGCTTTCCAGAGATTCCTTGGTCAAGCTCAGATAGTGGCCTGCTTTGCTGTACTCCCCTTGCAAGGCCCAGGTCTTGGCGATCTTGCGGCGGGTGGCCGCCTCCAGGATGAGTCCCGGATGGCAATCCAGGGCTTGGCGGTAGCTTTCCCGCGCTTGATCGTACTGCCCGATGAGTTGATACACATCGCCGAGCGCGTCATACACCGGGTATTTGTCCTCCTGCTTGACGCTTTCCAGCGAAAGGGCGTCCGTGTAGCGGGCGATGGCGGCTTGATTAGCGTATCGCGCTCTGGCGCGGTCTCCGGCTTTCACCAGGTAAATCCAGCTCTTCTCCTGGTCGCCGCTGAGGAAGTAGTGATGGGCCAGCAGGTCGTAGTATTCGGCCAGGTTGTCGGCGTGGGTGCGCTCCAGGTACGAGGCGATGGCGTGGTGCAGTTCGCGGCGATGTTTGTAGAGCAGGCTTTCGTAGGCCACTTCCTGGATGGTGGCGTGCTTGAAGATGTACTCCCAATCGGGGGCCGGTTTGTCCAAGGGCGTGATGTCGGCGCGGCCCAAGCGATCCAGGTTCTCCCACAGCTTCTCTTGGGAGATGTTCACCGGGTAAATGGCTTTGAGCGTGCGGTAGCGGAAAGTGCGCCCGATGGCCGAGGCCACTTTGACGGTGAGCTTGCTGCTTTCGTCCAGCCGATCAATGCGGCTCATGATCAGGGCTTGGATGCTATCGGGGATTTCCACGGCGGAAAGATCGCCCACCACCGCGTACCCGGCCTCCGGATCATCGGAGAGGGGCACCAAGTAGCCCTGGTCAATGAGTGCGTTGAGCACTTCCTCGACGAAGAAGGGGTTGATGCGTTCTTCGCCGCCCAAGACGCGATCCCGCAATTCTTGGGGCACGGTTTCCATGTGCAGCTTGCGCCGCAGCAGCTCCAGCGCATCCGCCGCCGGTAAGTCCTCCAGCGCGATCCAGTGGGTATGCCGATACCTGCGCCAGTTGCTAAATTCGGTCGTCAGCCGCCCCACGACGACCAACAGGATGTTGGTATTGCCGATGTTGCGGGCCACGTAGTCCAGCAGTTCACGCGAAATGTCGTCTATCCAGTGGGTATCTTCAAAGACCAGCAGAAACAGCGGGACTTGGCGGGCTTGGTGACGCAGCAAGGTCAAGACCAGCTCAAAAATCCGCTGCTTGCGGAGTTGAGCATCCAGGGCGGCGGTCAAATCGTTATCGGGCGTCGGCAGCCCCAGCAGTTGGGCGATGAGCGGCACCCATCCTTCCAGCGACGGGGAAACGGCGACCATGCGTTGGGTGATGCGGCGCAGTTTCTGG
>WFQZ01000219.1 GCA_015486785.1 Thermoflexales bacterium | reverse complement strand
TTACTGTTCTTTGTACCGTTTGATCTGCGCGCCTAGGGCGATGAGTTTTTCCTCAATGCGCTCGTATCCCCGGTCTATCTGGCGGATGTTGTGGATCAGGCTGCGGCCTTCCGCCGCCAGGGCCGCGATCAGCATCGCCATGCCCGCGCGAATGTCCGGGCTTTCCATTTCGTCGCCATGCAGGCGCGAGGGGCCGTACACTAACGCGCGGTGGGGATCGCAGAGTACGATCCGCGCCCCCATCGGGATCAGTTTATCCACAAAGTAGAGGCGGCTTTCAAACATCTTTTCGTGGAAAATCACGACCCCTGCGCTTTGCGTGGCCAGCACCAGGGAGATGCTCATCAAGTCCGCCGGAAACGCCGGCCACGGGGCATCGGCGATGGAGGGGATGGCGTTGTTCATATCGGGGATGATGCGCAAGGGCTGGTCCGCACCCACAAAGAGGTCTGCGCCACGGACTTCCGCCCGCACGCCCAGCCGCTCCATCGTAGGGAGGATCATCCGCAGATGCTGCGGCATAGCTTGACGGATGAGAATCTCTCCGCGCGTGGCCGCCGCCAGGGCGATGTAGCTCCCCACTTCAATGTAGTCCGTGCCGATGGTGAACTCCGTGCCGTGCAGTTTCTCTACCCCCTGGATCACCAGGGTGTTGCTGCCGATGCCCGAAATCTGCGCCCCCATCTGATTGAGCAAACGGCACAGGTCTTGCACGTGCGGCTCGGAGGCCGCGTTGCCGATGATCGTCGTGCCTTGCGCCAACACCGCCGCCATCACCGCGTTCTCCGTGCCGGTCACGCTGGCTTCGTCCAGCAGAAAGTCCGCGCCCCGCAGTTGCGCCGCCTGCACATCAAACATCCCGTCCCGCACGGCCACCTCGGCGCCCAGGTTGCGGAAGGCCAGAAAATGGGTATCCACACGCCGCCGCCCGATCACATCTCCGCCCGGCGCGGGGATGCGCAAGCGGCCCCAGCGTCCCAGCAGAGGCCCGGCAATCAAGATGGAGCCGCGAATGGCCCGAAACAGTGCTGTGCCCAAGTGGGCATCCGGCGGCGCAATCTCCCGCGCTTGCAATACCCAGGTGTGCGGCGAGTGTTGTTCAACTATCACCCCCAATGCCGCCAGCAGTTTCCCCATCGTCGCCACGTCCTGGATCGCCGGTAGATTGTGCAGGATGACCGGTTCATCGGTGAGCAACGCTGCCGCCATCACCGGCAACGCAGCGTTCTTGTTGCCGCTAGGCGTCACTTCTCCGCGCAGCGGCGTACCGCCTTCAATGACAAAATAATCTCGCATGCTTAATTCCCCCCTTTTGAAGTAGCTCACCGCGAGCCGCGCGAGGCAACGACAGACCGCCCCGCCCGCGTCTCGCGGTGCAGATTACGTCAGCAACGTGACGGTTTGAACTGCGCCCAATCGTTCGGCTGCCGAACCGTGCGCCACGGCGATCTCCAACAACCCGCTGCTGCCCACCAAGGCCAGCAGCTCGCCCGGCGCGACTTCGCCGTAGGTGCGGCGCAGCGGCCCGATAGGCCGACCATCCACCAGGACTTGTGTCTGCCGGGCCGCCATCGGCGGCGGGAGCGAAGCTCCGTCCGCCCAGCCCGCCCGTTCCCAGGTCAGCTTGCCGTCCGCGTCCCAGCGCAGCCGCCCAATGCCGGTGATCAGGTTGCCAAACCGATCACGGGAGAGCAATGCCCCGCGATAGCCGCCGGGGATCGCCTCCATCTGGGGCCGAGGCAAACGCAGCGGATCGGTCAGCGGCTCTCCCAACGCCTCCAGCGGCGTCCCTTGCGCCAGGTGGGCCGCCACCGGAGCGAAAATATCCCGCCCGTGAAATGTCCGGCTGACCTCGTCGCGCCACCAGGCGGGATTGGTCAGGCTGACCATCTGCTGCGGCGGGGCGTCGAGCCACACGTAACTGAAGACGCCGTTATCCGGCCCGACAAACGTCCCCCAGGGCGTGCGCACGGCCAAGGCCCGCCGCGCCGTGCCCACACCTGGGTCAACCACGACCAGATGCACGCACGTCGGCGGGAAGGTGCGCATCGTGGCCCACAGCACAAACGCCGCACGGGCAACATCCTGCGGCGGAATGGCGTGCGTCACATCTACCAAGGTCAGCGAAGGGGCGATGGAGAGCATCGCCCCTTTCATCGCTGCTACGTAGCCATCGGCAGTGCCGAAGTCCGTCGTCAGCGTGATGCAGCCCATCGCCGCGCCTTACGCCGCCAGAGCTTGCGCGATCTGCGCCGCGACGCGGGCATTGTTCACCAACAAGCTCTCGTTGGCCGCCTTGGTGCGCGACTCGCTGAGCGCGACCATCCGCGCCAGGATGAAGGGCGTGATCGCTTTGCCGGTGATGCCTTGCGCGTCCGCCTCGGCGACGGCCTGCGCGATGAGCGGTTCGACTTCCTCGGCGGGGACTTCGTCTGCCGCCGGAATGGGCACCGTCACCAACAGCCCTTGCGGCAGGCGGAGCGACCGTTGCGTCCGGAAGATCGCTGCCACGTGCGCGGCATCCTCCACCCGTATGTCCAACTTGAGGCCGGAAGTACGGCTGTAGAAGGCCGGGAATTCCTCCGTCTGCCAGCCGAGCACCGGCACGCCCCAGGTTTCCAGGTACTCCAGCGTGCGCGGCAAATCCAGGATGGATTTCGCGCCGGCGCACACCACAATCAGCGGCGTGGAGGCCAGCACCGGCAGATCGGCGGAGACATCCTCCGGGTGGCCGCGATGCACGCCGCCGATCCCGCCGGTGGCGAAGACGCGCACGCCGACCCGTTGCGCCAGCAGACTGGTGGCGGCGACGGTCGTCCCGCCGTGAACTTGACGCACGCCGGTCAACGGCAAGTCTCGCACGCTCACTTTGACCGCCGTCTCGTCGGCGGCCATAGTCTCCACTTGCGCGTCGCTCAGCCCCACCGTGGGCACGCCGCGCCAGATGCCGACCACCGCCGGGATTGCGCCGGCATCCCGAATCGCCTGCGCCATCCGGCGGGTGATGGCAACGTTGGCCGGGTAAGCGAATCCGTGCGTGATCAACGCCGATTCTAACGCCACTACCGGCTTTCCTTCGTCCAATGCTTGTTTGATTTCCTCTGAGATGTGGATCGTTTCCATTCTTATCAGCTCCTTCCAGATTTCCTGTCTGGCGAATTAGGCCCTAGATTTTCTGGGCATAGGTGGTGAACAAATCCCCCAGGTTGATGCGCAGCGGAATATGCCGCAGGTGCAAGCGGGTGAGCACTCGCTCCAAGGGTCGCCCCAGCCACGGCAGCAGCGCGGTGACGCGGCTGGCCATGTATCCGGCACGCAGGTAGCGGCCTTGTGCGCCCATCCACAGCACGCGGAACCCGGCTTTCTCCAGCATCGCGGCCATCGTGCGGCGGGTGAAGTAGTAGAGGTGCATTTCCATCAGCCAGGGCCAGCGCGGTCCCATCAACCGCGCGAAGAGGCTATCCAAATCCATCGTGTGGACGACCAGCAGCCCGCCCGGCTCCAAAACCCGATGCGCGGCCTGCATTGTGCCCAGGGGATCGGTGACATGCTCAATGACATCCCACATCGTCACCACGCTGAAGCTCTCCGATGGGAAATCGCTTTCCTGCAACGTGCCCTGGCGCATCTGCAAACCACGAGCGCGGGCCTGCTCCACGGCCCAGGCCCCGGGGTCCACGCCCCAGGCATCCCAGCCGTGCCGCGCGGCGATCTCCACGAAAACGCCGGTGTACGCGCCCACATCCAGCAGGGCGCGATGCGCGGGCAGGCCGGTGAATTTTTCCAGCGGGCGCAAGTGATGCTCAAAGGTCAAAATCCGCCCTTCGCGCTCCTCCAGGTACAGCGGATCCTCAACGGCTTCGTAGATGTCCAGCACCGCTTGGTCGCGCGGGCGCGGCGTGGCGTAGACCAAGCCGCAATGGCGGCATTGCACAATCGGCCCGTGGCGACCGTAGCCGCCGCTGGTACAAGCGTAAGCACTCCAATTGCCGTGTTCGATTCGCTCCAGGGTGGAAGGGAAGCGCACGAAAGCATCATCCGCCCCGCAGAGGTTACAACGCACCTTCTCCATCGTCATCATCGTGGCCGCCTCGCCCAACGTTTCCAGAAAAGACGCAGGACGGTTTGCAAGGCTTTGTAGATTTCGGTGCGGGAGATTTTAGAGACGCCTTGCTGACGGTTCTGGAAAACGATGGGCACTTCACACACGCGCCAATCACGCCGCTGCACGAGGTAGAGCATCTCAATGAGGAACGAGTAGCCGTTGGCGACGATCTGATCCAGTGGAATCGAGGCCAGCACCTCGCGGCGATAGCAGCGGAATCCGGCGGTGGTGTCGTGCGCCCGCAGCCCCAGCATCACGCGGGCGAAGGCGTTAGCCCCCCAACTGAGCAACTTGCGCGGCAAGGTACATTCGAGCGTGGCGCCGCCCGGCACATAGCGGCTGCCGATCACCAGATCGCAGCCGCTCTCGGCTTTGGCGACCAGGTCAGGCAGATAGCGGGGGTGATGCGAGAAATCGGCATCCATGGTGATGATCAAGTCGGCGTCCGTTTGCAGCGCGGCTTTGAATCCGGCGAGGTACGCCGTTCCCAAGCCCAGCTTGCCGGGGCGATGAATGACGTGGACGCGCGGCGAGTCGGCGGCCATCAAATCCGCCAGCTCGCCGGTCCCGTCGGGGGAGTTGTCATCCACAATGATCACGTGAACCAGGGACGGAGACCCCAGCAATTGCGGGATCAACTGCCCCAGGTTCTCTTTCTCATTATAAGTCGGTACAATTACGTAAGTCTTGAGTCGCTTCATCTTTTTCCTCTAATGCAAATCATGGCACATAGACCCACCGCCCTCCGCGCCCCAGGAATGCTTTTCGCAGCTCGGCGATGGATGGCGGCGCGGCCAGTTCAAAGACCGTCACCACATGCCCGATCCAATCCAGCCAATGAGCGTCAGAATCGCTGATGATGGGGATCGGCGGCAAGGTGAGAAACTGCGCTCGCGCCTGGCGCGGGCGGATGTTGGGCGAAACTTCCACCGCGTCCGCCTCCAGCCCCGGCGGCCACAGTCCCAGCACGGGAAACAGCCCCTTGGACAAACGATCCACGTGGGCCGGGATGACCAATCCGCCTAACCGGTGTACCGCGCGGGCCGCTTCTTCCACGCCGACCAAGGCCGGCATCTGGCGCATCTGGGTATCTTCGGCCACGAAGTCCCCGGCTGCATCCACCAGATATTGCGGGCCGAAGTGTTCCGCGTCGTTTTCCAACGGCGGCAGCCAGCGGTCAACTTGAGCTTGCCAGCGTTGTACCTGCGTCAGCGTATCAAAGAGACACAACAACTCCACTTCCTCGCGCGTTTGCAGTTCCATTCCCGGCAGCACCGTCAGCCCGCGCCCTTGAGCGGCCTCCATCACTGCGCCGGCGTTGCCGCTGGCGTTGTGATCGGTGATGGCGATCACCGCCAGCCCCTTGGAGAGCGACTCGTCAACAATCAGCGGGGGGATCATTTCCACCTCGGCATCAGCCGAGAGCAGCGTGTGAATGTGCAGATCGGCGCGAACCTCGCGCAGCATGGTTACAATCCCAGCGCGACGAGTTGAGCCACCGTTTGATAGACCGGCTGCGGGCTGGAAAGCACGACCACATTTTGCTCCGCCGCCTTCGCCAGCGTCTCCGGCGGGATCGGCGCACCTTCGGCCACGATGATCCCGCTCAACTCCACGAGGGCAGCCACGGCGATAATGTTGCCGTGGGTTTGGAGGGTGATCCAGAGATTCCCGGCCTCCGCTCCGGCCATCACGCAGCTCAGCAGATCGGCCACGTAGCCACCGGAGACTTCCCGTCCCAGGTGCTCGGCACCGGCCAGCACTTCCAGATGCAATGAAGAGACAATGTCTTGTAAAGTCATTTGCTACTCCTCTGAAGATGAATCACGCCCCTTGAGGGCGTGATTACGCCGGTAGTTTGAAGACAATTTCCAACCGCGTGCCCACGCCCAGCGCAGACCAGATGTCCAGCCGGTCGCTGCACCGTTCAATGTTCGTCAAGCCCATCCCCGCGCCGAAGCCCATTTCACGGGCACGGGGCGAGGCCGTGGAAAACCCCGGTCGCCGGGCTTCCTCCACATCGGGGATGCCCGGCCCGGAGTCCTGTACTACCACCCGTATTTCCTGGGGCGTCACGTCCACCAGAACCGAGCCGCCTCGGTTGGTGTGGATGATCAAGTTGATCTCCGCTTCATACGCGGCGATGGCGACGCGGCGAGCCAGGCGGGGCGAGGCCCCGATCCGCAGTAAGGCCCGCTTGATGCGGGCCGAAGCCTCCCCGCCGTGGGCAAAATCCCCGGCTTCCACGTGATAACGCAGCAGCAGATTGGTAGCGTCGGAGCGAAGGGCATCAAAAAAGTATTGCGGGTTGCAATCACACAGCCGTTCATCTTCGGTATACACATCCTGGAGCGATTTGAGCAGGGAAGCGATGATGTCGGTGTGGGTGACGATCCCCACCAAAGCTCCGTGCCCGTCAAGTACCGGCATGCGGCCCACGTTGTGTTGCTCCAGCCGCTTGAAGGCCTCCAATAACGGCTCTTGAGCACGCGCCACCACCAGCGGCATGGGCGTCATAAATTGCCGGATGGGCGCACTCAACGCTTGCTGTTCCAGGGCATGAATCAGATCCTCCAAGCTGACGATGCCGCACAGTCCTTGAGCGTCGACCACCGGCACGCCGGAGATGCGATGTTGCCGCATCAGGTCTTTCACCTCCTGCATCGTGGCGTCCGGGGGCAAGGTGTACAAGGTCTTTGTCATCACCTGGGAGACTTTTAGCTCCCGGATCAGCTCGTGGACTTTGGATAAGGAAGGGGCCTTATCCGCAGCGAACAACGCGAAAGGTTTTTTCATCCGTGCTGCACCAGCGGCAATTTCCCGATGCCCTTGAGGCCGGCTTGGTACAACCGTCCGGCGGTCTCAAACATTGTGAATGGCGAAGTCATCAGAGTAATGCCCACTTCACGGGCCAGAGCCAAGATTTGCTCCGAGGGGTATTTTCCCCGCACAAAGAGGATCGCCGGAATATCGGCCATTTCGGCGGTGCGGATGGCTTGGCGATGGGTGAGGCCGGTGATCATCAACATGCCGCTGTGCGCGTAGGCCAACACGTCGCTCATCAAGTCGGACGAGAAGGCGTATTCCAGCTCCAACAACCGGCCCGAATCAAAGAGCAATTCGCCTTCAATAGTTGCTACGATTTCTTCTGGTGTCATAAGTCCTCCGCTGTCAGTTCTAAGATGCCCAAATCTGTGCCCCGTCGGGGGTATATTTTCGCTGATTGAGGGCGTGAGGCAACAAACAGCGGGGCCGAACAGAATCATCGGCCCCGCTTTGTAATCGCTCATCGCAAGAAACGCAGATCGCCGCGTCTCAGGCTGAGCAGCAACCCTCAGTGTTTAGCGAAGATCAGCCCTTCGGGCAACGAACTCTCCCCTTCCGACTGTGCTTCCTGAGGCGCAGCCGCCGCAGCCGCTCCCAAGTGCTCTTCCAGCAGAGCAACCACGTGCGCCAAACGGGCGATCATTTGCGGGTCTTTCCCCTCAGGCTCCTGTTGAAATTGCGCCGAGGCCCTCTTCAAGAGTTCCAGCAACTCCGGGGAAAGCAATTCCTCATTGCGGCGCAACAGTTTTTTGACCTCGGCATCCGACGGAGCAGAGAGCAGCATTTGCAAGAAAGCCACTTCCGGTGGGGTTTGTTGCTCTATCAGCTCATCCACTTTTTGGGATAGCATCTTCAGTTCCTGGACAAGCACTAGATCGTGCTCCTGATCTGCTTGCCGGAAAAAGCCTTCCATTGCCGCAGCAAAGTACGGATCAAGCTCAGACAGGTGACTCTGAAGCATCTTGTCCACCTCTTCGGTCTCCAGTAGTTTCTCGATCAAGTCCTGCCGGGATTGATATATCTGCTTGACCTGCTGCACCAGTTCATCTCGGGCCGCCAGAATGCGCTTCCGCAACGTTTCCCATTCCTGTCGTTCAGCTTCGGTGGGAGCTTGTTCAATCTTATCCACCAACGCCTTGAAGAAGGCGTAATCCAGACTGTCAATCGCATTTTCCACGACGGAGCGGAACAGATCCTCGGAAGGCGTGACCCGCAACAAGGCCAAGAGGTTCTCTCTGGTAGGGTCGCTGCGGAAAACGTCGTAAGCGCGATCCATCACGGCGAATTTCTGCCCCATCTCGGTGTGAGCACGCAGGTATTCAAGCAGCGTTCGCAGCACCTGCGTATCCTCCGATTGCTCCCCTTGCATCGCCGGGGCAATGTAGGCTTGCAGAAGCAAATGGAATTCAGGGGACTCAAGCTCCACTTGATGCTCGGCGACCGCCTGCTCCAACGTCCCCTCTCGCGCCGCGTCGACCAAAGCCCCCAGCAGCTCCAGCCGCTCTCGGGCGCGGTTGATTTCTTCCTCGCCCAGCCCTTCCAGTTCCAACACGCGCCTCTTCAAACTCTCGACGTTTAAGAACGTTTCCGGCTGCAAGAGATAACTCTTCTGCTCCTCGGTGGGGAGTGAGTTGAGCAAAACACGGGTCAGTTTTCCGGCCACCTTCTGCCGCTCAACCTCATTCTTCCCCGCATCCGGCGGCAGGTAGAGCAAGGCGACCTCGCGAGCCGGGTCGTGATAGATAAACGGCATGTTAATCCGCTGCGCCGTTCCGCAGCGAGGACAACGCACGATGTTGACCTGCTCGCTGAGCACTAATTCTCTCACCTCGGGATCAACCCGCACATCCAAAATCTGGTTCATCGGGATGCGAAAGCGCGTGCCGCATGCCGGGCATTCAGTTTCTGCATATAGCGGCTTCATTGGATGCACCCCCCAACATTGTGCCCACAGGCCCGCGTAGTCATGTGTTCCATATTCAAACTCCTTTTGCTAATACTCTAAGCCCTCAAGATACAAAAAGGTCGGCCAGCGAGACATCTCGCTGACCGACCGGAAGTATACCCGAAAGTACTGAAAATGTTAAAGTCGGCGGCTTCTTTATTCCAGCGAAACCGGCAGTTGTCCCGCAATCGGCAGCGCGCCGAAAAGGCCCTTGGCTAACGCCGCCATAGCCGTTGGCTGGATGCTGTAGGTGCAAAGGTAGGTCGGCGCGTGGGGGAAGGCGCGGATGTCGTAGGGCAAGCGCAACGCCACCACGAGCACAGAACGATGCTCCGCGAGCAAGGTTTGCACCAGCGATGCTTGTTGCGGCTCGCCGAAGGCGTTGAGCGTCCCCACGATCACGTGATCGTAAGCGCGGGCACGTTCGCGCACCCCGGCGATGTCCGCCGCACCGGGCGCAAAGGGCACGGTGATCTCGTCCACGTGCGGATGATAGTTCCGCAAGGCCTCCGCCAGCGCGATCCGTTCGTAGGAGGAGGTGTCGGCGGGCGTGAGGTCCGTCGGCTGCGGGAGCACCACCAGCAGCCGCTCGTCACTGCGCAGGCGGAGGGGCACCAAGCCCGCTTCGTTGCGCACCAGCGTCAACGCAGCCTCCGCCGTCCGCTGCGCGAGTTCACGGTGCGCCCGGCATCCCACCACATCCAGCGAGGGCGGCGGGAGCTGCGCCAGCTTCCGCCGCAACGCGGCGATCCGTTCCACAGAGCGGGACATCGCAACGGCATCAAGCAAGCCGCGACGCAAGGCCCGAGTCAAGACCGTGTGCGCCGCCCGTTGGATAGATTCATCGTGCATCAGCAGCAGCAAGTCCACGCCGGCTTGCGCAGCGGCGATCAGTTCCACCCAAAGCGCGTCCCCCTGGCGGATGGCCTCCATGTTCATCGCGTCGCTGACGACGACGCCCCGGAAGCCCAGCTTCTGACGCAGCAGGTCGGTCAACACAGCGCGGGAGAGCGTAGCGGGGCGGTCGGGCGCGTCCAAGGCCGGATAGGCCACGTGCGCACTCATCACCAGCTCCACGCCCGCTTGGATCGCGGCCTGGAAGGGCGGCAAGTCCACCCGCGCCAGCTTCTCGCGGTCGTGATGCACCGACGGGAGCGCGAGATGCGAATCTCCGTCCGTATCGCCGTGGCCGGGGAAATGCTTGGCCGTCGCCGCCACGCCCACCGACTGCATCCCCGCGACCATCGCGGCACACAGATGTGAAACCAGCGCGGGGTTTTCGCCGAAGGAGCGGACGCCGATGACCGGATTGGCGGGGTTGCTGTTCACATCACAGACCGGCGCGTAGTTGACGTTGACGCCCATCGCCGCCAACTCCAAGGCTATCGCGCGGCCAGTCTCGCGGGCCAGTTCCTCCGAGCGAGCCGCGCCCAGTGCCATATTGCCGGGGAAGGGCGTGGTCTCGCCGATGGCGATGAGCTGCCCGCCTTCCTGGTCGGTGGCGATGATCAGCGGGGCGCGTTCCGCCGCTTGAGCCTCGCGCTGCAAGGCCGCCGTCAGCGTGCGCACCTGCGCCGGATGGCGTAAATTCATCCCCCGAAAGAGCGTCACGCCCGCCATACGCCGCTCCCTGATGGCGGATTTGATGACCACCGGCACGGCGTCTGTGCCCTCAAAAGCGAGCAAGAGTTTTTCACCTATGATTGCTTCTGCATTCATCAGTCACCTTCCTTCATTCAGCCGCCCAGGATCGCAAGTTGATGCGCCACACTTTCGGAAAAACGGCGGATGTGCGCTTCCACAAAGGCGGCGATGGACAGAGACTCGTCTTCCACCAGCCGCGTCAAGTCCATTGCGAAGATCAAGCCGGTGGCCGCATCCACCTCATGCGAGGTGTAATAGGTAGCATGAGCACGCCGTCGTCCGAGCGTCGCCAGGTCGTAACGTTTGCCGCCGGAAACCTGCGAATCGAAAACTCCCAACAGTGCCGCTTGTAAGTTTTCATGGGAAGAAACGTCAAAGGCGACTTTCTCATCGTCGGCAAGCCAATCCAAGTCACGCCAGACCTCGCAGCCGTAGAGGCGACGGGGACGTCGCTCACGCGGCAGCCGCCGGATCGCGGCGATCAGGCGCAGCGCAACCGCAACGTGCGTCGCATGTTTGTCGGCCAGGTTGTGCGTGTAAACGACTTCCGGCTGCGTAGCCTCCAAAACGGCCACCAAATCCTCCACCACCGATTCCCGCCCGCTCTCCTTGACGGCGGAGCTAGGGTAATCGAGGAATATCTGCGCACCGTATTCCCCGATGAGCGCGGCCTTCTTCTGCTCCGCGCGGCGCACTTGCATCATCGCCGCATCGTCGTAATCGGCATAGAGATCGGTGCGGGGCGAACCGCTGCCGTTGGTCACGACGACGCCGCAGAACCAGCGGTCTGGCCGTTGAAAGCTCTGCATAATGCCATCAAAGGCCATAATCTCCAGATCATCGTGGTGAGCGGCTACCGCCAGATGCGTCGTCCGAGCCAAGGCCTCGGCCTCGGCGGTCCCGTCGGGGATGAAAAGCTCTGCGGTTGGATTGTGCCATTGCATCATCATACACCTCAGCAACTCGCCTCAAGCTGAGCAATTACCGCAAAGAAACCGACGGAGCTTGCCAAAGCGTCAGCCTGGTTTCTTGCGGCAGGGCCACATAAAAGGTTGAGCCTGCGCCGGGCACACTGTGAACCCAACAGCGTCCGCCGTGCGCTTGCACGATGGCGCGGGTCAGATACAAGCCCAGGCCGGTGCCGGAGACGGCGCGGGTGGCCGGATTCTCCACCCGGTAGAAGCGATCAAAGATCCGCTCTTGCTCATCCAGCGGAATGCCCACGCCCTCATCGCTCACCGAGAGGATCACCTCCGCCGGTTTGACCTCGCCTTTGATGACCACTTCGCCGCCCGCCGGGGAGTACTTGATGGCGTTGGAGACCAGGTTATCCAACACCTGCTCCAGCCGCCGGGGATCGCCGCGAACGGTCGGGAACTGCTCCGGGAACTCCAGCCGCAAAGTGTGTCGCTCGCTCTGCGAGGCGTAGCGGGAGACCACGCGCCGCGCGATGAGCCGCAAATCCACATCCTCCACGTCGCGGAAAGGCAGCCCGCCCGCTTGGAGGCGCGAAGCATCCAGCAGATCGTCCACCAGCCGCGCCAGGCGATCCGCTTCCTCGGTGATCGCGCCGAGCATCTCTTGCAACAAGCCGGGGTCACGCTGTGCTTCGGGGCGGAGCAAGGTTTCGGCGTAGCCTTTGATGATCGCCACCGGGGTTTTAAGTTCGTGCGAGACCACGGAGATGAAGGTATCTTTCAGCGCGTCGGCCTCACGGAAGCGGGTAATATCGCGCACCACGGCGATGATGTTGAGCACGCGCCCGCCGCGCGTGAGCAAAGGGGCGTAGGTGATGCCGACCGAGATGAGGCTGCCGTTGCGCCGCCGCAGCTCGCCTTCAACGTAGAGCGTGTCCCGCTCGCGGAAGGGCCAGCCTTGCTCCACGGCCTGCGCCAGCGTGCGGGAGGAGTTCCGCCGCTCCCAGACGAAGATTTCGTCGTAGGGACGCCCGGCGGCATCCGCCGTCCGCCAGCCGGTGATGGCACTCAAGGCGCGGTTCATCCGCTCCACGGACAAATCGGGGCGCAGCACCAGCACGCCATCGCCGATGGCCTCCAACAGCGCGTCCAGCCGCCGCCGCTCGGTGACGGCGGACTCGTACAATCGCGCATTGTTGACGGCAATGGCGGCGTAATCGGCGAAGCTGCCGAGGATGCGGCGGTCGTCGGGGGAAAAGCGCAGGCTGTGCGAACGAAAGATGAAGATCACGCCCAGCAATTCCCGTTCCACGACCATCGGCAGGGCCACCACTTGACGCAGCAGCAAGCCGGTCTGTTCGGCAATCTGTCCCAGCTTCTCCGATAGCTCAGGGATGAGCAGCTCTTCCCCGGCAAGGAGATCGGCGTTGGCCGGGACATCCGCAACCAGCGGCTCAAACTCCGAGACCAGGGCCGCGGGCAAGCCGTAGCTGGCCCAGAAGGAAAATGCCCCATCGTCGTTGCGCAGCGCAATCAGCCCCGATTGGCCTTGCAGCATATCCACCGAGGCTTGCAAGATCAGCCGCAGCACCGCCCGCAAGTTCAAGCGCGAGACCAGCGCGCGGGCGATACTCAACAGGTAATCCCGCTGGCGGATGCGATAGTCAAACAACGTCAGGGACATTTTCCCTCCGGGGACGTAGCCGCTTATTTCACCTGGCGGGTTTCGGTGAATCCGATGCCCAGCTCTTGTAACTCGGCCATCACCGGCTCGTAGATGTCCGGCGTCACGGGGATGAGCACGCCCTTGCGGGTGATTTTGCCTTCCAGGATCATGCGCGTGGCAATCGCCGCCGGCAAGCCCACCGTGCGGGCCATGGAAGTATCGCCGTGGGGAATGCCGAAGTCCAGCATCGTGGAGGTGACTTCTTCGGTGCGGTCGGGATAGGCGATGATGAACTCGTGCTTCATCACCAGCATGTCGCGCTCGCCTTCGGCGTAGGACATCTTCTTGAGCATCTGGGCCGTCATCACGTCAATGGGGCCGCCATGCTGAATCGGCAGCGGCTGATCGTCGAACAAGCCCAGCCACGCGAGGTTGTCCAGGATGAAGGAATCTTCCGGCAAGCCCAGGTAGTCGGCAACCTCGCGGCGGATGTTTTCACCGGCGGAGCCGATGCGCTGCGCGGTGAACTCTTTGAAGGTCATGCTGCCCCAGTCTTGCTCTTCAATGTCCAGCAGGTGCAGTTTGACGAATTGCAAGAGCGTATCGCACCAACCCGGATTCCGCAAAGTGCCCCGGAACACGGTCTTGGCGGAGGTGATGCCGTACCGCTCGGCGTAGGGCACGGAATCACGGTTGGGATAGCCCTCCAGGTCGCCCTCCAGGCCCGGCACGTGGACGCGCCAGCGATGGGCAAACAGTTCTTCGCCGGGGATCACCACGTCTTGACCATCCTCCAGGTAGTGGGCGGAGTTGCGTCCGGCCAACAGCACGCCGCGCGGACTCCAGGAGAATTTGTAGCCCAGCGGGTTGTCGTTAGCCTCCGGCGCGGGCAGACCGCCACACCAGGAGCGGAAGCTCACCACCTCACCGCCGTGGGCTTGGGCATCGTGGATGATCTGCATGGCCGACATGTGGTCAATCCCCGGGTCCACCCCGATCTCGTTGAGCAGGGTCACACCGGCCTCTTTCGCCGCTTCGTCCAATTCCTGCATCGCCGGACTGACGTAGGAGGTGGTCACCATGTCCTTGCCGAACTCAATGCACAGTTTGGCGACCTTCACGTGGTAGATGTACGGCAGCAGGCTGATCACCAAATCCACTTGGGGATCGGCGACGATGGCCCGCAAAGCATCATCGTCTTTGACGTTCAAGGCCACGGCCTTGCCCTGAGGATGCCCGGCGATCAACGCCTCGGCTTTCTCCACGGTCCGACTGGCCACGATGACTTGCACTTCTGGCAGGTCAAGCAAGTAGCGCACCGGCGGACGGGTGACTAACCCAGCACCAAGAACCAATACCGTCTTCATACGAACTCTCTCCTTTGAACTAAAATTTAGCAGAGTCTCGCCGAAGCAAGGCTCTCATCAGGCAAGCGCAGGCCCTCCATACACAGCGGAAGCCAGATAGCGATAATCAGGCGTTAATTCGCCGTGCCACACAATCGTAGCGCGTTTGATTTCCGGCGGCAAGGTACATGCGTCAAAAGGTTGCCGATAATCTTCCTGAGCAATCGCCGGCACGAAGGGCAGCAACGTTCCGCTGAAGTGCGCGGAGGATTCACGGGGCAGTTCGGCGGGCAGATTGTCCACCGCCAGCACGACGACGCCCCGTCCGGTGACGCCGGAATGGGTCAAGCCGCGATCCGGCTCGTAGAGATACACCGGATCGCCGGGGGTCGTGGAGTGGGTGTTGCACTCAATCGCGCCTTCGGTATCGCAACTGATGTCCCCGATGACGCGCAGGCGGGGTTGCGCGTCGCCCGCAAACAACTCGCGCAAGGCGGCCTTCGTCACCAGGCGGGGATAGCGGGAGGTCCAGTAGATGCCGTTGACCAGCGCGGTCAGGTAGGGCAGATAGCGTGTGAACTGCGAACGGTACTTTTCCGGGTGGTCGTAGTAGTCCTGCAAGACGAACTCCGCCCCGGCCTGCCGAGGAACGACCATATCTTCTTCCTTGAAGACGACCTTGTAGAGCGTATGCGTATCTCGCCCGCTGAACGAGGCCAATGATTGCGGGGAAATGGTGGTCACGGGCAGAAGATCAAGGATCTCTTGTGCGCCGCGCGATACGTTCCCGTAACCGGCGAACCCCACCACCAGCGGCGCGAGTTGCTCCGGCAGCCCCTCGGCGGTAATCTGTGCGCCGACTTCCTGCACGGCAGCACGCGCCTCAGCCAGATCGGCGTACTGCACGGCGGGACGCAGTCGGCGCAACGGGGTGACGATCCCTTCGGCGGCCAGCTTTTGCCCCAAGGCCCACAGGGTATCAATCATCCCGGCCCGCCCAGCGTAATCCCCGAAGAAGATCAGCCGCCGCCCCCGCTTGTCCGTGATGCGCTCGTAATCAATCAACTGGCAACCCAAGTCCAACAGTCGCCGCAGCATGGGCATGTTGTAAGGCTGGCCTTTGATGGTGTGCGAAAAGTAGACGTAAGTCTTCTGCGGCTCCAGCAGCGACGCGGGAATCTCTTTGACGGCAAAGATGACCGGGCAGTCGTGCAAGTCGGGGACGATCTGCGCTCCGGCGGCCCGATACTCCTCGTGGCTAAACGCCCGAATCGGAGATTCCTGCACGCACACTTCCAGCCCCCATTGCTCGCGCAGCTCCTTGACGTGATCGGGAATCAACGGCGTGCGCTTTTCCCACTCGTTTTTGTCCTCACGACGGATACCAATTTTGTGCATCATAGCCTCCTTATCCAGAATGAAAGCAACTGCTCACCGCCAGAGAAGCGGAGAAAAAGTCCGCTTCTTTCTCCCCACACTTTTGCCTCAAGCTGAGCAGCTACGAATGAAAACTCGGCGGCAACTTGCCACCGAGATGATTACCTGAAGAAGGAGAACCCTTCCGCCATGTGATAGGCGATGCGGCTGGGAATTTGAGGGAAGAGGCTGGAGCCGACCAAGGCCCCGATGAGCAGCACAATGAGTACGATCACGACCACATCTTGGGAAGCATGGTCAGTGGTTTTGTGCGGTGTCGCAGGAGCTAACAGCACGTGCATTGAGGTGATCACCCCCAGCATGACGCCGGCATTGCCCAGCAGTGCCAATACCGCCTGCCAACCGCTATGTGCGGCCACGAGGTGATACAATCCCCAGCGGGCGGTAAATCCCAGCGAAGGCGGAAAGCCCGCCAGAGCCACGGCACCGATCAAGAAGGCGAAGGCTCGCCAAGGAGCATGCCACGCCAGACCGCGCATCGCCTCCGGGCCATCGTCGCCGTTCCCCAGACGACGCAGGCCATCTAAGCCCAGCGTCATCACCCCCAAGGTCAACGGGCGGGCCAGCAACAGCAGCATCGTGAAAGCCAGGCCGGTGACTTGCTGCGTGCCCAGCGCGAGGAACATCGTGCCGTTATCCACCAGCACCGAGTAACCCAACAGTTGGCCTAGCTGCCGCTGCGATGCGGCCAGCACCCCGCCCACAACGATCATCAATAATCCCAGCGCGGTAAAAAACGGGCCGAAGAGCGATTGCTGCCCCAGCCAAGTATAAGTGTTCAAGTAAGCCAGCAAGATGAACCAAGTAGCCCCTAGGTCCACCGTGAAAAGAAACGTCACCACCGGCGGAGAACCATCGGCGGCCACGGTGATCAGCCAAGATTGGAAAGGGATCGCCCCCAGCAGAATGGCAAAGGACAGCCCCAGCAAGACGGTTGAGGATTGCAGCAAGCCTTGATCGTTCGGCATGACGGCGAACTGCTCCAGCAATAGCTGGGTCACCATCAAGCCGGGCAAGGCCATAGTGATGTAGGAAATGTAGCGCAGCCCGCCCTGGACCTTTCCGCCGTATCGCTGACCGTTGGGCAACAAGATCGGCTCGTGGAGCGGGATCACGGCGAGCAGAGCCGCCATCTCCATCAGCAACGCGGCGTACACCACCTGCTCCACCAGCAGGGCCGCCGCCAGCAGCGTCACGGCGATCAGCCCCAGGGAGTAGAAATTGGAGTGGGGCAGCAACCGCCAGGCGATCAGAAACAATCCCGCCGAGGTGAGGAAGATGAAGGCCAGCGGCAGCCGGTCGACCGGCTCGACGAGCATCTGCCGCCCCAGGACGTACAGCGGACGGCCTAAGATCAGCGACACGCCTCGGAACGTCAGCGGTTCGTTCAGCGGAGCCAAGGCCACGATCCCGCCCACCAGCGAGGCCGTGAACGCAGCTAACCACGCTTGCAACGTTGTCCAACGGCGCACCGGCCACAGCAGTCCCGCCATCACAATGGGGATGCCAAGTAGAAGCGGTCCGGGGAGCGTCATTCCACCACCTCCGCCACCGTGAGATAGGAGATCACC
>WFQZ01000218.1 GCA_015486785.1 Thermoflexales bacterium | reverse complement strand
ATTGGCTGCTGCAACTTCCGCAGGAAGCAGAACGCCTCTTCTGGAAAGAGGTGCAAAGTTACGAGGAGGAAAAGAAAATGACCTACATCACCAGTGTGGAACGAATCGGCATTGAAGAGGGGTACAAGATGGGAATGCAGGAGGGCCTTCAGAAAGGCGTTCAAGAGGGCATCCAAAAGGGACTCCAGCAAGGCATCCAAAAGGGACTCCAAAAGGGGCTGCTAGAGGGGCTGCAGGAGGGGCTGCGAGAAGGCCTGTGGAAAGCCATTGAGCTGGGCCTGGAGATGAAGTTCGGGGCGGAGGGAGTCCGCCTGATGCCCCTCGTGAAGCAGGTGCAAGACGTAGCAACCTTGCAAACGATCTACGAACGGCTGAAGACCGCGCAATCTGTGGACGAGATCCGCTATCTGCTGCCCGCCTCTGACGCTCCTGCCACGGCGTGAGGTTGCTATGGACAACACCACGGATTTAATCGCACTGGGGCGGCAAGCCCAAGAAGCCAGCTACCATCTGGCGACGTTGTCCACGCAGCAGAAGGATGCCGCGCTATGCATGATCGCGGATACGCTGGAGGCACGTGCCGACTTCGTATTGACACAAAATTCGCGGGACATCGCAGATGGCCGCGCACACGGCTTGCGCGAGTCACTGTTGGATCGCCTGCTGCTCACCGAGGCACGCATCCAGCACCTGGCGGACGGGGTACGGCAGATCGCTACGCTCCCCGATCCTGTGGGGACGGAGCTTGAGAGCCGCAAGCTGCCCAACGGCATACGCTTGAGCCGCCGCCGCATCCCCATCGGCGTGCTGGGCGTGATCTACGAGGCCCGCCCCAACGTGACGTTGGACATCGCCGCGCTGAGCTTGAAGACCGGCAACGCCGTGATTCTGCGCGGCGGGCGGGAATCGCTGCGCAGCAATCTCGCGCTGGTTGAGGTGATCCACGCGGCCTTGGAGCAAGCGGGCTTGCCGCAAGCCGCCGTCCAGTACATCGCCGATCCGGACCGAGACTTGGTGCGCCAATTGCTACGGCTGGATGATTACGTGGACATGATCATCCCGCGCGGCGGGGAGCAGTTGCACAAGCTGTGCCGCGAGCAGAGCAGCATCCCGGTGATCACCGGCGGGATGGGCGTGTGTCACATTTTCGCGGACAAGAGCGCCGACGTGGAAGGATCGCTGCGGGTGATCGAGAACGCGAAGGTGCAACGCACCAGCGTATGCAACGCGCTGGATACTTTGCTGGTGCATCGAGACATTGCCGCGGCCTTCCTGCCTCAGGTGGCGGCGCGACTCGCGCCCCAGGGCGTGACCTTCCACGCGGGGCCGGAGGCCTTCCGCTTGCTGCAAGGCCACACCGACTCCTTGGTCGCTGCGGCAGCGGATGACTTTGACCAGGAGTGGCTCTCCCTGGCCTTGAGCGTGCGCGTGGTGGATGACGTGGAAGCCGCCATCTCGCACATCAGAGCGCACAGCACCGGGCACACCGAAAGCATCCTCACCAACGATTGGCACAACGCCACGCGCTTCCTGGACGAGATCAACTCCGCCGTGGTGATGGTGAACGCCAGCACCCGCCTCAGCGATGGCGGCCAGTTCGGGCTGGGGGCCGAGGTGGCGATCAGTACACAGAAGTTGCACGCTCGCGGCCCAATGGGGTTGGAAGCTCTAACCACGTACAAGTGGTTAGTGTACGGCCAAATGCACGTGCGGGAGTAGCTAAGCCGCCGCCAGCCGATACGCAGCGCTGGCGATCTCCGCCAGCGCATCCCACGAAAACCGTTTGCGATCCGCCGCTGCGCGTTGCCCTAATGCGCGGCGGCGCGATTTGTCATCAAGCAATGAGAGCACCCCCGCTACGAACGCCGCATCATCCTCCGGCGGCACCAGCAACCCGCTTTCGCCGTGGCGGATCGCTTCCCGCAGTTGACCCACGGCGTCCCCCACGACCGGCAACCCCGCCGCCAGCAGATCGAGCAGCTTGACCGGGCACTTGGTGCGGTTGATCAGCGTGTCGTTGAAGGGGTAGAGCGCGACGTCGCTTTGCGCGAAGTAGCCCCGCAACTTCTCCGCCGCGCCCCAGCCGACGTACACCAGGTCCGCTTGCGGCGTGAGCGCGTCTGAGACGTGCCACCCGGCTTGACGAGCCAGTCGCAGCAACGTTTCCTCCTCCGCGAAGAAGCCGCGCCCCACCACCAACAACCGCGCTTCGGGGCGTTGTGCGCGAATCTGCTGCACGATGCGCCACAAACGCGGCACGCCGAACTCAAAAAACCGCGTGTACAACAGCAACGTGGGGCGTTCGTGCGGCACAAGCTCCACCGGCGTTTTCCAGGTCGTGCCGTTGGGCAGATAGAAGACCCGCTCCGGCGGGACACCTGCCGCCCACGCCAACGTCTCCAGGGCACGGCTGGCGACCGTCACCGCCGCCCCATGCGTCAGCCCCCAACGCTCCTGCCAGGTGAAGAACCGCTTGAGCGGCGCGGGGTACGGATTGAGGTCGTTCCAGCCGCCCGGCCCCTCCCAATCGTCGCTATCCACAACTACCGGCGGATGACGCGGCAGATGTTCCAGCAGCCAATGACTCAGCCCGGCGTAGGCTTTGGGCTTGAAGGCGTGAATCACGTCCGGGCGCAGCGACAAGGCCCGTCGAACCATCGCCCCGGTGAGCCGCGCGTGAAACCATCCCGGCACGCCGCGCGGCAAGGGCATGTTCTCCACCATCACGCCGCCGCGCACCGCGATTTGCCCGGCGGCCTCCGGGTTCTGCCACGGCGGCAGGATCAAGGTGACGTGATGACCACGCCGCACCAGCGATTGCGCCAGCGGCAACGCGCGGACGCTCATCGTGCCGCGCGGACGCAGCCCGAACGGGCCGAGCATCACGATGCGCACGCCGGGGATCCCAATCGCGCCGCCACCGGGCGGAAGGTGCGGCGATGAATCGCGCACACGCCCAGAGATTCCAGCGCGGCTCGATGGCGCGAGGTGCCGTAGCCTTTGTGCTGCGCGAATCCATAGCCGGGATAGTCGCCATCCGCCCGCACCATCCAGCGGTCACGGGTTACTTTGGCGATGATGCCCGCGCAGGCCACGGAAAGCGAGGTAGCATCGGCGTGAGGGAACGCGGCTTGCGGCAAGGAAATTTCCGGCAAGGCGAGCGCGTCAATGAGCAGGACGTGTGGCGGCAAGCGCAGTTGATGGATCGCGCGGGTCATCGCCAAACGGGTGGCGGGCACGATGCCCAGCGCGTCAATTTCGGCGGCGGAGGCTTGCCCCGTGCCAACGGCCACGGCCACCGCGTGGATGACCGCGTACTGAGCCTCGCGCTGGCGGGCGGACATGGTCTTGGAGTCGCGCACGCCGGTTAAGCCCCGCAGCACGGAGCGCGAGGGTGGCAGGATCACGGCAGCGGCGACCACCGGGCCGGCCCACGCTCCGCGCCCGGCCTCGTCCAGCCCGGCGACGCGCTGATGGCCTTGGAGCCAAAATCGCGCCTCGGCCTCGGTCGTGGGCAAAATCCGCCGGGATGTCATACGGACGCGCTCAAACGGGGCGCGAGGTGGACGAGCCTGCCCGCCCACCTCGCAGCGGTGAGGTGCGGATCAACCTTGGGGTTCGGCATCCAACGCCCACACCAGGATGGCTTTTTGGGCGTGCAAGCGGTTTTCCGCTTGATCAAAGAGCCGCGAATGAGGCCCGTCGGCCACTTCATCGGTGACTTCTTCGCCGCGATGAGCCGGCAGGCAGTGCATCACGATCACATCTTCCTTTGCCAAGGCCAGTTTCTCGCGGTTGACTTGATAGGGCGGGAAGATTTTGCGCCGCCGTTCGGCCTCGGCCTCTTGTCCCATAGAGGTCCAAGTGTCGGTGTAGATCACATCCGCGCCGCGCACAGCCGCGAAGGGATCGTAGGTGGCTTCAAGGTGCGCCCCCGTCTGGGCTGCCAATCGCTCCGCTAGTGCCCAGGACGCCGGATGCAGTTCGTAGCCGCGCGGGGTGGCGATGGTGTAATCCATCCCCAGCAAGGCCGCGCCGAAGAGGAGCGAGGTGGAAACGTTGTTGCCATCGCCCAGATAGACCAGCTTTTTGCCCTGGAAGCCGCCCTTGTGTTCCAGGATGGTCAGGAAATCGGCCATGCCTTGGCAGGGGTGCGAGTAGTCGGAGAGACCGTTGATGATCGGCACGTCGGCGTAACGCGCCAGTTCCACGATGTCGGCGTGACCGAAGACCCGCGCCATCACCACGTTCACGTAGCGCGAAATGACCCGCGCCACGTCGGCCACGCTTTCCCGTTTGCCCAACTGGATTTCGTTGGGGGAAAGGTACAGACCGTGGCCGCCCAGTTGCAGCATCGCCACATCAAAGGAAACGCGCGTCCGCAAGCTCGGCTTCTGGAAAATCATGCCCAGCGTCTTGTTCTTGAGGTACGGTGTGTCTTTCCCGGCCTTCCAATCCTGCTTGATCGCTACCGCCAAATCCAGAATGTGCCGCATCTCATCCGGCGTGAGATCGGCCAACGTGAGAAGATCCTTCATAACGACATCCCTCCTGTGAAATTTTGTCCCGCGAGATTGCGGGGACTGCGCTCATTGTACACGGATCGTTTTTAGTGTCACTTGAGCGCGAGGAGCACCAGCGGGGCATCGTAAACGCGGAAACTTTCGTCGAGGTGCGGCAGGCGCAGGGCGTAGCGCGTGCCGCAGCGAGCAGCCAACGTCAGTGGCGCAGGGAGTCCCGCGTCGGCGAGCGGATCGTCGCTGAGCGCAAGCGGGCCCAGGCGCGGACAGCGTCCGAAGGCTCGCACGCGGCGCGTGGTGAGCACGGCGCGATACCAATCGGCCATCGCCGGGGCACGCCGGGGTTGACGGGTCAATGCACCGTAGCCCCGCCGACTGGCCAGGACAATCACCTCGGATTGCCGGAGGGCCTCGGCCAAGTGGCGGGATTTATCCGCCGAAGCCGGGGCGAAAACGGGCACCGTGATTTGCGTGTACGCCTCCGCCGTGCCTTGCGGCAACGGCACCGGCAAGGGGTGATCCCACGATTCCACGGCGAGGATCGTGCCGGGGGGAAGGTGCGTGTACATCCAGCGCGAGGCTTGCGTCCAGGGGTGAGGCGCGGCGTAGAGTGAGAGTTGCGCCAATCCCAGGGCCGCCGTGAAGCTCAAGAACAGGGCGCGTTGGAACGCGGTGCGATTGCGCATCGCCCAGACGGCCCAGGCGGGATAGAGCGGCAGCAGGTAACGGGGGAATTTCACGTAAAGCCCGCCCGTCGCCAGGAAATAGACGCCGCTCCAGACCAGCAGGACGCGCACGGCGGTTGATTGCCGCCGCCAATTCCACACGGCCTCTGCCCCGCCCCACGCGCCGGCCAGTGCGACCAGCGGCCCCAATCCCCACCAGGCCATTTGCGCCAGCGGGTAGATGTAAGGGAGCGTGCCGGCATATTGGCGCGTGTAAGGGAAGTCGAAGCGACCGGCGGCCATTCCGGCTTGAATCAACGGGCCGCGCCAGCACGTCAGCGGACGGAGGCAAGCCCACGGCGAAAAGAGCGCGAAGGTCGCCAAGGCGGCTGCGCTCAGCCGTAAAAGTCCCGCCCGCCGTCCGGCAAGCCAGGCGGCATAGCCCAGCGGCACAAAAATCCACGCGGCGGAGAGTTTGCAGGCCAGCGCGGCCCCGCCCAAAGCTCCGGCCAGCCCCACGCGCCGACGCAGTACGGCCCACAGGCTCGCGCTGACGAGCACGGCGACCCACGGGTCAACTGTGTAGAATCGCGCCGACTGGAGCAGCAACGGGGCGCAGGTGATCGCGAGGGACGCGGCTCGTGCGGCGGCCTCATCGGCGGCCATCCGCCCTAAGGCCCCGGTGAGCGCGACCAGCAGCACGCCTAACAGCCCGGAAATCAGCCGTGCGGCGTAGAGCGGGTCGGCGGAGGGCGCGGCGAGGACGAGCAATCGCGCGGCGTAGAGCGGCAGCGTCCCGTAGGGATAATCGCCGTGAGCGCAGGGATCGCCCCACAAGGGCGTGGATAGAGCTTGCCCCAAGAGGTACTGCTCGTCCGGGTGCGCGGCGATGTCGTTATCCCAATCGGCGTGCGGCAGGCGCAGCCAGGCGGCCAGGAGCAGGAGGCTCAACCAGAAAATGCGACGGGGCATAGGCGGCAAAAACGGCGCATCCTCACCCAGGATGCGCCGTTGCTTCATCGGAACAGGCTATTTGCGATTGCGGATCGCGGCCTGAGCTGCGGCCAATCGCGCCACCGGGACGCGGTAGGGGGAGCAGCTAACGTAATCCAGTCCTACGCGATGGCAGAAGTCGATGGAATCGGGATCGCCACCGTGCTCACCGCAGATGCCGATTTCCAGATCGGGATTGGCGGCCTTGCCTTCCTTCACGCACATATCCACCAGGCGGCCTACGCCGACCTGATCCAGGGATTGGAAGGGGTTGACGGGCAGGATACCGCGCTCCACGTACTGGAGCAGGAACTTGCCCTCGGCGTCGTCACGGCTGTAGCCGAAGGTCATTTGCGTGAGATCGTTGGTGCCGAAGGAGAAGAATTGTGCGTGTTGGGCGATCTCCTGGGCGGTCAACGCGGCACGCGGGACTTCAATCATCGTGCCGAAGATGGCGGGCACTTCAATGCCCTCTTCTTCCATCACTTGGTAGGCGACCTTTTCCAGCTTGCCCCGCTCCAGCTTCAGCTCGTTGACGTGCCCAACCAGGGGGATCATCACTTCGGGATGAACGTCAATGCCACGCTTGGCGCAGCGGCATGCGGCCTGGAAGTAGGCGCGGGTCTGCATCTCGGTCAAGCCTTTGTACATGATGCCGGCGCGGCAGCCGCGCAAGCCCATCATGGGGTTCACTTCCCACATGCTTTCGACGATCTCCAGCAGGTGTTCTTTCTCGCGCAACTCGGCACGCAGCTCATCGAGCTTCTCGAAGTCGTTGGTGCCGGTCAGAATCTTCAACTTGAGGTCGTAGATTTCCTTGGTCAGGTCGTGTGCGCTGGGGAGGAACTCGTGCATCGGGGGATCAATGAGGCGCATAATCACGGGCTTGCCGTCCATGGCCTCGAAGATGCCCTCAAAGTCCTGCTCCTGGATGGGGAGCATTTCCGCCAAGGCGGCGTCGCGTTCTTCCTGGGTTTCGGCCAGGATCATGCGCACGACGGCATCACGGGCGCGTTCGTCAAAGAACATGTGCTCGGTGCGGCACAGGCCGATCCCTTCCGCGCCGAAGACCACAGCACGGCGGGCATCCTTGGGGTAGTCGGCGTTGGTGCGCACGCCCAGGGTGCGGATTTCGTCGGCCCAGGAAAGCAGCTTGATGAGGGATTCTTGCTTCTCGTATTCCGCGTCAATCAGGGGCACCGCGCCAACGAAGACTTCTCCGGTGAAGCCGTCGATGGAGATGGTGTCGCCTTCTTGCACCTTGGTTGAGCCGACGGTGAATTGACGGAGGGCCGTATCCACGCTGATCATTTCGCAGCCGGCGACACAGGGGAGGTTGTTGCCTCGCGCCACCACGGCGGCGTGGGAGGTCGCGCCACCTTTCTGGGTGAGCACGCCTTTGGAAACCAACATACCGGGCACGTCGTCAGGGGACGTTTCGGGGCGCACGAGAATGACCGGCACGCCTTCTTGCGCCATTTCCTGCGCTCGCTTGGCGTCAAACACGGCTACGCCGACGGCGGCGCCGGGGGAGGCGTTCAGGCCTTTGGCGACTTTGTTCTTGGGAGCTTGCGGGTCGAAGCTGGGACGCATCAGCAAGTCTACGTTCTCCGGGGCGACGCGCATCACGGCTTCTTCCTTGGTGATGATGCCCTCTTCGGCCAGGTCAACGGCGACCCGCACGTGGGCGGCGGCGGTGCGCTTGCCGACGCGGGTTTGCAGCATCCACAGCTTACCGCGCTCAATGGTGAATTCCATATCCTGCATGTCGCGGTAGTGCCGCTCCAGCATCTTCACGATGTCCAGGAACTCCTGGTACACTTCCGGCATTAGCTCTTCGAGGCTGGGGTATTGAGTAGCGCGTTCTTCTTCGGAGATGCCGCGCTGGGCCGCCCAATCCCGCGAACCTTGCAGGCTGATTTGCTGCGGGGTGCGGATACCGGCGACCACGTCTTCGCCCTGGGCGTTGACCAGGAACTCGCCGTACAGGTAATCGTGCTTGCCGGTGTTGGGGTCACGGCTGAAGGCTACGCCGGTAGCCGAGTCGTTGCCCATGTTCCCGAAGACCATGGTGCAGATGTTTACCGCGGTGCCCCATTCGTGGGGGATGCCTTCGTGGTTACGATAGGCAATGGCGCGTTCGCCGTTCCAGGAATCAAATACCGCTTTGATCGCCAAATCAAGCTGCTTGTACGGGTCGGTGGGGAAGTCTTCGCCAAAGTGTTCTTTGTACATCGCCTTGTACTCTTCAACCAAGGCTTTCATCCCTTCCAGGCTGACTTCTGGGTCGGAGCTGACGCCTTCTTTCTGCTTGAGGGCTTCCAACTTTTCCTCGAAGTGCATCCGCGAGTAGTTCATCACGATGTCGGAGAACATGGTGATGAAGCGGCGATAAGCGTCGTAGGAGAACCACTCATTGCCGGTCAACTTGGCCAATGCGGCGCGGGTTTCGTCGTTCAGCCCCAAGTTGAGCACTGTATCCATCATGCCAGGCATTGATTGCCGTGCGCCGGAGCGGACGGAAACTAACAACGGGTTCTGAGGATCGCCCAGTTTTTTGCCGGTTTGAGCTTCGATGTCCCGCAGAGCCTCAATGGCCTGATCCCACATTCCTTCGGGGAAGTCGCCGGCCTTCATGTATTCCACGCAGGCTTCGGTGGTGATGGTGAAGCTGGGCGGAACCGGCGCGCCGGCGGCGGTCATCTCGACCAATCCGGCACCTTTGCCGCCAAACAGGATTTTCATTTCGGCCAGGCTCGGGTCATGTCCCAAAATCTTTGCGTATTCTTCCTTACCATTACGGGCTAGATACACCCACTTCTTAGTCATACAATCCTCCTGAGATTAAATGTGCTCTGAAAAAATGCGCGGTTGCTTCCAACCGCAAATGCTCGGCTGAACATTATACAAGGAAGGAAGTGAGGGGCAAGAAAAGACGCAGCAGTTTGACGGCCTCAGGCGATTCAGTATATTCAGCCGAGATGGAATGAGAGGTGAGCGATGAGCCGACTTACAGTGCAGTATCTTGAAGGTGGACGTGGCTTTGTGGCCCCGACGGCGGCGGAAGTGCGAGCACAACTACGCCGGACGTTTGCGCTGTTGCCGATCACCGATCTGCTGATCGGGTGGGATGCGCCACCGGAATTGGTGCGGGTCTGCCGCGCGGCGTGTGAGCAAGCCGAGGTGCGGCTCTATCAATGGCATCCGCTGTTGACGTGCTGGGGCGAGTTGAGCATGCGCCCGGCGTGGCTCGTGCGCGGGCCAGACGGTTTGCCGCTGGAGGGGTTCAACGGGCTGCCGGAGTTCACTTTCCTGCGCCCTGATGATCCGGCAGTGCAAGAGGCGGTGTTAGCGCGGCTGGCGCGAGTCATACGCAGCGGTTTCTACGATGGCATCTTCCTGGATCGCATCCGCTATCCCGCCGAATGGGCCTATGCCCACGGGCGTCTGCCGGAGCCGGCACCGATCACGCAACTTGTGACGCGGGCCGCCGAGATGATTCGCTCCGCAAGCATGCAGGT
>WFQZ01000217.1 GCA_015486785.1 Thermoflexales bacterium | reverse complement strand
GTATGCACCTGGGCCATCGAACCCGCGATCTGCTTCCATGAACCCACAGCGGGGGCAAAAAGAGACTGTTTTCGGGGAAATCGTCCCACTGAGCGCACAAAAAGGGCCGGAAGAACACTCTTCCCGGCCCTTTTCTCTCTCTGAACGGGGACGACGGGCGTCGAGGCACGCCAACGACATACGAATTCAGGCGCAGGGAACCTTGATTGGGGTCTTCCAGAGGCGTGAAATGACGCTTTTTGTCGTGTTCAACGCCGTTCTAACTGTCTCAGCGGCGCTTTTTAGCGGACTCTCGCGAGATAAATTGCACTTTGTCTTGCTGATTAGCGCAAGTTGAGTATGCAAAAGACTAAGGAAACTATGTCGTCACTGACCCTCACCGTACATTGAGCCCAAAGCGATGCTGCCTTACATGTGTTGTCAGCGCCTCCTGCCAAGCGGACTGTCGTCAAAACAGTTCAATGATGCCACGATTGCCATCAACACGTACCTGTTGCCCCGTTCTTAACTTTTGAGTCGCCTCGCGCACGCCTGCCACAGCGGGGATGCCGTATTCGCGGGCGACGATGGAGCCGTGGTTCATGGCGCCGCCAATTTCCAGGATCAATCCGGCGGCGTTGATGAACAGCGGCGTCCAGCCGGGGTCGGTGTAGGCCGCCACCAGAATCTCACCCGGAGCCAGCGTCTCGGCCCGCGGGTCGTGAATCACGTGCACCACGCCCTCAACCACGCCGGGGGAGACGGGATTGCCCACCAACGCACCCGGTGGGACGTCCTCCACGCGGTACTGCACCACGGGTGTCTCGCCGTCGCTGGTGATGATCATGGGCGGCGTCAATTTCTGGAACCGCTCCAGGTCGGCGCGCCGCGGTGCGATGAGTGCGTCCCAGTCGGTGGTCGCGTCGTCCCAAATCGCCAACAGTTCATCCCAGGTCAGGAACCAAAGGTCGTCAGGATGGTGCAGCTTGCCCGCCTCCACCAACAGGCAAGCGTTTTGCTTCAACGCCTCTTTGATCAGGGCCAGCACCCGAATAGCGAAGAACTTGTGATGTTCGCGCATCCCTCCGGCTTCGGTCATCACGTGTAGCAGACGCTTGATCAAACGCACGCGCAAGCCACTCAGGAAGCCGCGTTCCTCCCGTTCCAACAGCTTCCTGGCGGCAGCTTGCCGTGTCTGGACGAGTTTCCGCTGCCGCGCGCGATGGGTGCCGGGTTCTTGTTGCAAGCGCGCAGCGATGATCTTCAGCACGGGCAGCGGTTCTTCGTACCAGCAGGGCATCATGATATCAATCTCCGCCGGCCCGCGCGCCCCGTAGCGGACGAGAAATGCTTCCCAGGCTCCCAAGAAGGGGGTGCTGCCTTCCAGTTGCGCGGCCTGCTCCAGCCAGGTGCGGCTATCGTCGCCCAGATAGCTGAACCAGTCCACCAGTTGCGGCGAGCGCTGGGCCAGGTCGGCCAGATCGCCGATGGCCAGGTTCATTTTGGAGACCACGTTGCCCGGCAGCCCCAGGGTCAGCGCCTGCAGTTCGTCCGGCGACAGGCATCTGCGCCCGAAGCGCGTGAGCAGTCGTTTGGCAAGCTCCCCGGCGACAAATTGCGGCAGCCAGTTGAGCATGAACGGAAAGATGGTGGGCAGTACGTCCAGCACCGTCTGCAATTGCGCCTTGCCGGCGGGTGCTTCGTGCAGGCGGCGCTCGGTTTCGGCCACGAAGTGGTCGATCAGCGCGTTGGTTTCGGCGATGAAGCCGGTCAAGTCCTGCCGCCACAAGGCATGCCATACTTTGTGGAGCACGCCGGCAATCCCCTTGAGAGCGGCGCAGGAGATGTGTAGCTCATGCGGACCCCGGAACTCCGGCCGCCGCATGGCGATTTGCAGGACTTCGGGCGCCAGGGCGTCGAACTGGGAAAGCAGGCCGAACACGCCTTTGCGCAGGACGGGATGACGCAGCAGGGCAGTGATGTCGGCAAACAGGCGGCCGCCGCTGGTGCGCAAGACAGGGTATCCTAAGCGTTTGTTGACCGGCTTTATCGGCAGCAGGCGCGGGAAACTGGTCAGGCTCAACGGCGCCATGGCACGAGTCATGTTCTGCTGATGCCCCACGCTAAAATAGATGTGCAACGTGCCGTCGGGCGAACTCAGGCCGTCGATGGGATACAGCGAGGTGATGGGGCGGGCCTGGAGGATGTAGATGTCATTGCGAGGGCGCTCTGCGCCCGAAGCAATCTCCTGCGTGGATGGGCAGATTGCTTCGCCGGACTGCGTCCGGCTCGCAATGACACGCGGCGCGATGGCCCATTCGATATCTTGCGGCGCACCGTAGTGGGCTTCGATGCGGCAGCCCAGATCGGCCAGCGTCAGGATTTGTTCGTCGCCGAGGACAGTGGCGTGGCGCCGTTCGAGGGGCAGCGTAACCTGCCGGGTGCCACCGTCCTTTTCGGGGTAGATGGCGACCTGCTTGTCGGCAATCCTGCGCTCGAGGATGGCCCGTGTGCGCTTGTCCACCCGGTACGAATCCGGCGAGACCAGCCCACTAACCAGCGCTTCGCCCAGCCCAAAACTGGCGTCGATGCTCAGCGTGTGGCGGTGGCCGGTGAGCGGATCGGCGGTGAACAGAATGCCGGATTTCTCGGCCATGACCATGCGCTGCACGACCACGGCCAACTGCACATCCCGGTGC
>WFQZ01000216.1 GCA_015486785.1 Thermoflexales bacterium | reverse complement strand
CTTGCCCACCCGTCGTCCCCGTATGGATCGAGAAAAAGGCCGGCAAAGACTACTTTGCCGGCCTTTTTGCGCGCCAGGTGGGACGATTGCCCCGAAAACAGGCTCTTTTTTGCCCCGCCGAGGACTCACATAAGCAAATCGCGGGTTCGATAGTTCGGACACATTCAAGCTCGCGCTGCGGTGGCCGGCGCGGTGGAGAGAATCGGCTAAGCGTAGCATCATGTCGCTTCTGCGGCAGTAACGCCGAGGCCCGTCCACTCCGATCTTCCGCAATCCTTTGTTGGCCCAGGGGTTCTACTTTGCGGGGCTGATCGAGCGGTGGGGGACCAGGGCACTTCATATCATTGCGCTGTGTCGGGAGCAGGGGCTGCCAGAGCCAGCGTTCGAAAACTGGCAGGGTGGTCTGCGCGTGGCTTTCCTCAATGATAGACAGTCCTGTCTCGTCAACAAACATGCTCCGTGCTTCACACATTATTTCATCCGGTGGGGCAGAGGTTTATCCTTTCGTTGGTTCTTGATGCGCACACTGTCCAGAATATCCTCCAGTTGGCCAGAATGGGTGATGCTGTCGTGTTACTTTTTCCACTCATTGAGCCAACGCACTTGGCCCGGCCAGTCCGAAGCGTCGCTTTGGGACAGCATGTTGTCCACAGCGGCAATCAGGCTCGGCAGGGTCCACGCCTGCTGATGTGCCAGGATGATGCCGCCATGCCCGGGATATTGCCGGGCCAGCTGCATAAAATCACCGACATTGAAGGTCAGGATGCAGCGTCCTCGGGCGGTCGCTTGTAGCAGTTGCTGTTCATCGGTGGCATCCAACGGCATCCACTCGCAAGGCGTGCGCGTGACGTCATGCCCGCGTTCCCGCAATACTTTTTGGAGGGTGCGATATGATACATCGGCGTCCAGGTGCAGACGGGGCCTAACCATGAGCTTCCTGGACCAAGCGTTCTTCCCTGTCCAAATCAGCGTCGATTTCGGCTCGATGCACAGCGTAAAAAGATAGTGCTTCCTCGATTCGCCGCTGTGGCAGGCCGTATTCGTCGGCGATCTGCACCGACGACATGCCCCATTTTTCATGGGCGATAGCCACAGCCTGCACGCGCAAGCCTGTGCCGCGCAGCACTGGAGTCGGCGCTCCGCTGGCCCCGCGCCGATGGGTAATCTGAGGAAACGCCGGGTCGTCGAGTTGCTGGCTGAGCGCACCGACCTTTTCGGCGGTCGCCCACAAGATGAACTGGTTGAGCGAAACGCCCTGTCTTTTCGCCCAGATTTCAGCCTCTTTCTTCAATTGTTGGGGGAGCTTCAAAGGATAACGTGCCATTTTTACCTCGCAAAATAAACTAAAGACATCGTATAAGACATCATATAATACGCCGGAGGAATTGTCAAACCGGCAAGACAGTTGTCTTCTCGCGTAACGCGTGCATGCTGGCTTTCGAGGAAAAGGCCTTCTTGACGCAGGGCTCGCGGAGAGTGCAGAGAGAAAAACGGATAGCTTGGCCGCTCATCTGTTTTCGGGGAGATGTGGCATTGAACGGTAACGAGAAGCTGGACAGGGTCATCGCGGACGGACGTGCAACGACGCTACGGCAGCCGAGCGTTGCGCCGGCTGACAGCCGTTTTGGCACACACGGTTTCGCTGTTCCTCGTCCTGACTTCCATTCGCGCCGGCCGTTACTGGGCAGAGAGCGCTTTCTCTTACGCCGCCGCGACACGCCTGTCCGTGAAACGGCAAACCTGGCTCGTGGAGCGAGGGCGCGTGGCGGGCTATACGGTCCCAGGTCAACGTCACCAAAAACCGTTACGGGCCGGTGGGAGCGTCGGTCGTAGTGCGTATCACCCTGGGCGATACGGTGAAAGTGGGCTGCTCATGTTTTCGACCTCCGGTGTGAACTTATAACACGGGTGCTGATTTTCCGATTCCGTCTGAAGCAGAACACAACTATCAGACACCGGAGGAGGTTAATCAAGGATCGCTGGCAGCCTTAACTCACTGATATTTCTCAGACAGTAAAGGGCACCCCTATTATAGACATAGTCCAGGACTTGACAGATCAATCCCCCAGCGCCTTGATCAGCGCTTCCCGGGGATCGGCGTAGTAGATGATGGTCAGTTTCATGGCCATTTCGTCGGAGAGTTGGTTGAGCTGGCGGCGGGCGGAGATGGGGATCAAGAGCATGGTGGCACCTTTCTCCACGGCGATCTCGGCCACGTTAACCGCGTTGTAGACCGGGTCCAACGCACCGCCCAGATTGAGACCGCCGACCGTGATCAAGCCGCCTTTCAGACTTTTGCCCAACAGCGCGGTGCACAGCGCTAACAACGCCGGCAAGCCTAAGGAGGTGCCGCTCCTGGCCGCGTCGTACGCTCGCAATTGCACGGTGAATTCGTGCTGGCGAGGATCGCGGTCTCCCACCAACTCCTTGGCCCGGGTGAGCAAATTCTGCTCGGCATATTTCATGCTCGCACGGAAAGCGCCAGGGACCGGGTAATTGACGATCTTGACCCCTGAGCCGAGACCGACGTTGACGTCGATGCGATAGAGCCCGGCGTGTTCCTCCAGCCCGCCGGGGCTGATCGCCCACACCTGGCCGGGCGGCAGTGGATCAGCACCAATCGTGCGGTCGCTGCGCAGTTCGGGAGTCACCACGAACTGTTCGATGCCATCCTCGCCCATGGCGTAGCTGAAATGGGTGCTGCGAAACTCGGCGCTGCCGACGCGTTTCTGCTGTTCTTTGACGCGACGCCGAGATTCCAACGCCAACCGTACTGCCCATTCGATGTCCTCATCCCGGATGGGCATCTCCCGGTAGGGATAAAGCAGTTTAAGCAGGCCGTTGACGGTGTGATTGACGGCGGTGGTGTCCCGGCCGCTGAGAGCGCTGCCGTAGCGTACCTGCCCCTGAATAGTCGCCAGCCGGTTCTCGGCCCGCAACTGCGACCACGCCTCGGAGAGAAAATCGCTCACCAAACCGAAATGCTCGGTGAAGAGGGACTTCTCCAGCTTGGGGACATCCCAGCCGGGCAGGTAAGCGTGGATACGATCCATGAAGGCGGTGTCGTTCCGCATTTCCTTGGGCAGCGCCCCGAACAAGTGCCCGATGCGTTGCTGGTGCACGACATCGACGTCGAAATTACCCACCATGACGATACTACCATCGGCACGGATGCTCTCCCGGCCCCGGCTGAACTCGCCTGATTCCATGTAGCCTTTCATGATGTTGACGCCATCTTTCTTGTCGAAAGAAACGCCGGCGATCTCGTCGAAGCAGACGACATCGTACTGGCACACCAGCCCGCGCTGCCCTGTGCTCATGTTGACGAACATCTGGGCCACGGTGGTCTTGCCGCCGGAGACCAGATGAGAGTAGGGAGAAATCTGCTGGTAGAGGTAGGATTTGCCCGTGCCGCGCGGCCCCAATTCCACCATGTTGTAATTGCGTTCGACGAAAGGGATCATG